>NZ_JBHWDU010000027.1:17257-92216 GCF_042734825.1 Kitasatospora sp. NPDC059648
GCCGGTTCGGGCGGGCGGGGGCGGCGCAGGGGGGGGGGGGGGGCGGGCGGCCCCGCGGCCCCCCGCCCCCCCCGCTCCTGGGGCGGGCCCGGGGCCGTCCCGCGGGGTCCCGGGGCCCCCGGCCCACGGCCCCGAGGGACAGCCCTACACCCACTCCTGCTGCCGCGCCAGGTCCGCCTTCACCTCGGCGAGCTGGACCGCGACGGCCGAGGGGGCGGTGCCGCCGCGCCCGTTGCGGGCGGCGATGGCGCCGTGCACGCTGAGCACCGAGCGGACCTCGGGGGTCAGGTGCTCGGAGATCGAGGCGAACTGCTCGTCCGTGAGGTCCCCCAGCTCGATGCCCTCGGCCTCGCAGACCTTGACGCAGGCCCCGGCGACCTCGTGCGCGACCCGGAACGGCACGCCCTGCTTGACCAGCCACTCGGCGATGTCGGTGGCGAGCGAGAAGCCGGCCGGGGCCAGCTCCTCCAGCCGCTCCCGGTGCACGGTGAGGGTGGCCATCATCCCGGTGAACGCGGGCAGCAGCACCTCCAGCGTGTCGCAGGAGTCGAACACCGGCTCCTTGTCCTCCTGGAGGTCCCGGTTGTAGGCGAGGGGCAGCGCCTTGAGGGTGGCCAGCAGGCCCGTCAGGTTGCCGATCAGCCGGCCGGACTTGCCGCGGGCGAGCTCGGCGATGTCCGGGTTCTTCTTCTGCGGCATGATCGAGGAGCCGGTGGAGAAGGCGTCGTGCAGGGTGATGAAGCCGAACTCCTTGGTGTTCCAGATGATCACCTCCTCCGCGATCCGGGAGAGGTTGACGCCGATCATCGCGGTGACGAAGGCGAACTCGGCGACGAAGTCGCGCGAGGCGGTGCCGTCGATGGAGTTGCCGGCCGAACCGCCCTCGAAGCCGAGGTCGGCGGCGACCGCCTGCGGGTCGAGGCCGAGCGAGGAGCCGGCCAGCGCGCCGGAGCCGTACGGCGAGACGGCGGTGCGGGCGTCCCACTGGCGCAGCCGCTCGGCGTCCCGGCCGAGGGCCTGCACGTGCGCGAGGACGTGGTGGGCGAAGAGCACCGGCTGGGCGTGCTGGAGGTGGGTGCGGCCCGGCATCGCGGTGTCCGGGTGCGCCTCGGCGAGGCCGACCAGGGCCTGCTGGAGGTCGAGCAGCAGGCCGCCGATGGTCCTGGCGTGGTCCCGCAGGTACATCCGGAACAGGGTGGCGATCTGGTCGTTGCGGGAGCGCCCGGCCCGCAGCTTGCCGCCGAGGTCGGCGCCGAGGCGCTCCAGCAGGCCGCGCTCCAGGGCGGTGTGGACGTCCTCGTCGGCGACGGTGCCGACGAAGGTGCCCGCCTGGACGTCGGCGAGCAGTTGGTCGAGGCCTGCCAGCATGGCGGACAGCTCCTCGTCGGAGAGCAGGCCGGCCTTGTGCAGCACCCGGGCGTGAGCCTTGGACCCGGCGATGTCGTACGGGGCGAGGCGCCAGTCGAAGTGGACGGAGGCCGAGAGCCTGGCCAGCGCCTCGGACGGGCCGTCGGCGAAGCGCGCGCCCCAGAGGCGGACGTCGGAGGACTGCTGGGCGGTCATCGCGGTGGCTCCTTACACTTGTGCAGTGGGTGGCATAAGTATGCATGACCTCGTATGAAACACAAAACCCCTGCCGCAGGGGTTCCGCGGCAGGGGTTCGAGGTCGGACGGGTGCTACTGCGCCTTGGCCTGGGCGAGTTGCATGAGGTGGTCGGCCAGCGCCTGGCCTCCGGCGG
The DNA here is from genome assembly GCF_042734825.1 of Kitasatospora sp. NPDC059648. Classification (NCBI taxonomy): domain Bacteria; kingdom Bacillati; phylum Actinomycetota; class Actinomycetes; order Kitasatosporales; family Streptomycetaceae; genus Kitasatospora; species Kitasatospora sp. NPDC059648. The sequence continues at coordinate 18,997 of NZ_JBHWDU010000027.1, forward strand.
GGTCGCGGCTGATCAGCAGCACGGTGTCGTCACCCGCGATGGTGCCGATGATCTCGAACACCTCGGCCTGGTCGATCGCCGAGGCGAGGAACTGCGCGGCCCCGGGCGGGGTGCGCAGCACGACCAGGTTGCCGGACGCCGTGGCGGAGACCATGAGCTCGCCGGCCAGCCGGGCCATCCGGCCCTCGCTGGCCGACTCCCCCATCGGCGCGCGCGGCGTGCGGTCGCCGCCCTCGGCCGGGACGGCGTAGATCAGCGCGCCGTCCCGGTTGCGGATCTTGACCGCGCCCAGCTCGTCCAGGTCCCGGGAGAGGGTGGCCTGGGTGACCACGAGTCCGTCGTCGGCGAGCAGCTTCGCGAGCTGGCTCTGCGAACGCACGGGCTGGCGGGTGAGCAGGTCCACGATCCGCCGGTGGCGCGCGGTGCGGGTCTGCGGGACCTGCGGCGTCGGGCCGGCGGCGGACGGGCCGGAGCGGGAATCGGTCATGTGATTATTCTCCCGGACAGCGGTCAACTCGCATCGGCCGGGGCGCTCTCGCGCACCGTCCGGAGGATGCCCGGCAGCGCGGCGAGGAAGGTGTCCGCCTCCTGCTCGGTGAGCACCAGCGGCGGCGCCAGCCGTACCGCGTCCGGGACCGCGGCGTTCACCAGGAAGCCCGCCTGCTGGGCGGCGGCCTGGATCCGGGCGGAGACCGGCTGGGTGAGCACGATGCCGAGCAGCAGCCCGGCCCCGCGCACGTGCGAGACCAGCGGGTCGCCGATCGCCTCGATGCCGTGCCGCAGCCGCTCGCCGGTCTTGCGGACGTGCTCCAGGAGGCCCTCGGACTCGATGGTGTCCAGCACCGCGAGTCCGGCCGCGGCGGCCACCGGGTTGCCGCCGAAGGTGGTGCCGTGCTGGCCCGGGGTGAGCAGCTCGGCGGCCTCGCCGAAGGCCAGTACCGCGCCCATCGGCAGGCCGCCGCCGAGCGCCTTGGCCAGCGTGACGACGTCCGGCTCGACGCCCTCGAAGGCCTGGTGGGCGAACCAGTACCCGGTGCGGCCGATGCCGGTCTGGATCTCGTCCAGGACCAGCAGGGTGCCGGTGGCCCGGGTGATCGCGCGGGCGGCCTCCAGGTAGCCCTCGGGCAGCGGGATCGCGCCGTTCTCGCCCTGGACCGGCTCCAGGAAGACGGCGGCGGTCTCGGTGGTGACGGCCGCGCGCAGCGCCTCGACGTCCCCGAACGGGACGTGGGTGACGTCGCCGGGCAGCGGGCGGAACGGGTCCTGTTTGGCGGGCTGGCCGGTGAGCGCGAGGGCTCCCATCGTCCGGCCGTGGAAGCCGCCCTGGAGGGCGACCAGGTGGGTACGGCCGGTGCGCCGGCTGATCTTGAACGCGGCCTCGTTGGCCTCGGCGCCGGAGTTGCAGAAGAACACCCGGCCGCCCGCGCGGCCGTCCAGCCGGAGCAGCCGCTCGGCGAGGGCGATGGTCGGCTCGGCCATGAAGAGGTTGGAGACGTGGCCGAGGGTGGCGATCTGCCTGCCGACGGCCTCGACGACCGCCGGGTGGGCGGTGCCGAGGGCGTTGACGGCGATGCCGCCGAGCAGGTCGGTGTACTCCTTGCCGTCGGCGTCCCAGAGCTTGGCGCCCTCGCCGCGCACCAGTGGGATCCGGGGGGTGCCGTAGTTGTCGGTGAAGCTGTGCTGCCACCGTTCGGTGAGCTGTTCGTTGTGCGTCATGCCAGTCCCCCGGTCACGGTCGGTTCGTCGTCCGGCACGACCATCGTGCCGATGCCCTCGTCGGTGAAGATCTCCAGCAGCAGGCTGTGCTGCACCCGGCCGTCCAGCACGCGGGCGGTGCCCACGCCGGAGCGGACGGCGCGCAGGCAGCCCTCCATCTTGGGGAGCATGCCGCTGGCCAGACCGGGCAGCAGTGCCTCCAGTTCGCCGGCGTTGAGCTGGCTGATCACGTCGTCGGAGTTCGGCCAGTCCTTGTAGAGGCCCTCGACGTCGGTCAGCACCACCAGCATCTCGGCGCCGAGGGCGACCGCCAGCGCGGAGGCCGCGGTGTCGGCGTTGATGTTGTAGACGTGGCCGTCGGCGCCGCGGGCGATCGAGGAGATGACCGGGATCCGGCCGTCGGCGATCAGCGCCTTCACCGCGCCGGCCTCGATGTTGACGATGTCGCCGACCAGGCCGATGTCGACCTGCTCGCCGTCGACCACCGCGTAGCGCTTGACGGCCGTCATGGTGTGGGCGTCCTCGCCGGTCATGCCGACGGCGAACGGGCCGTGCTCGTTGAGCAGGCCGACCAGCTCGCGCTGGACCTGGCCGGCCAGCACCATCCGGACCACGTCCATGGTCTCGGGGGTGGTGACGCGCAGCCCGTTGGTGAAGTTGGACTCCAGACCGAGCCTGTCCAGCTGGGCGCTGATCTGCGGGCCGCCGCCGTGCACCACGACGGGGTGCAGTCCGGCGTAGCGGAGGAAGACGACATCCTGGGCGAAGGCCGCCTTGAGGCTCTCGTCGACCATGGCGTTGCCACCGAACTTGATCACGATGGTCTTGCCGTGGAAGCGCTCCAGCCAGGGCAGCGCCTCGATCAGCGTCATGGCCTTGGGCAACGCGGTGTTGTTGCGGGCCTGTTCGCCCTTGGGTGCGATCTGCACGGGATTCCCTCGTCGATGGGGGTCCCCCGGCCGAAGGCTGGGGGAGGATGTCGCGGATCAGCGGACGGGTGGTCGGCGGACCGGCTCTCGGCGGATCAGCTGGAGTAGGCGCTGTTCTCGTGGACGTAGTCGGCCGTGAGGTCGTTGGTCCACAGCGAGGCGCCGGCCGTACCGGCGTTGAGGTTCGCGGTGATGACGACGTCGCGGGCCTTCATGTCCACCAGCTCGCGGTCCTCGCCCACGCCGCCGTCCTTGCAGACCCAGACGCCGTTGATGGCCACGTCGAGCCGGTCGGGGTCGAAGGCGGCGCTGGTGGTGCCGATCGCGGACAGCACCCGGCCCCAGTTGGGGTCCTCGCCGTGGATGGCGCACTTGAGCAGGTTGTTGCGGCTGATCGTGCGGGCGACCTCGACGGCCTCGTCCTCGGTGGCGGCACCGGTCACGTCGATCCGGATGTCCTTGCTGGCGCCCTCGGCGTCGCCGATCAGCTGGCGGGCCAGGTCGGCGCTGACGGTGCGGACGGCCTCGGCGAACTCGGCGCGGTCCGGGGTGATGCCGGTGACGCCGGAGGCGAGCAGCAGCACGGTGTCGTTGGTCGACATGCAGCCGTCGGAGTCGATCCGGTCGAAGGTGGTCCGGGTGGCGCCGCGCAGCGCCGCGTCCAGCTCAGCGGAGTCGAGGTCGGCGTCGGTGGTGAGCACGACCAGCATGGTGGCCAGGCTCGGGGCCAGCATGCCCGCGCCCTTGGCCATGCCGCCGACCGTCCAGCCGGCCGGGCTGGTGAACTGGGCGGTCTTGTGCACGGTGTCGGTGGTCTTGATGGCGATCGCGGCGGCTTCGCCGCCGGTCCCGCTGAGCTGCTGGGCGGCCAGGGTGACGCCGGGCAGCAGGACGTCCATCGGCAGCCGGACACCGATCAGGCCGGTGGAGGCGACGGCGACCTCGCCGGCGTTGAGCCCCAGCTCCGCGGCGACGTGCTCCGCGGTGGCGTGGGTGTCCTGGAAGCCGGCCGGGCCGGTGCAGGCATTGGCGCCACCGGAGTTGAGGACGACGGCGGAGACCTGACCGCCCTTGAGGACCTGCTGGGACCAGAGCACGGGCGCGGCCTTGACCCGGTTGGCGGTGAAGACGCCGGCCGCGGCGAGCGAGGGGCCGTCGTTGACCACCAGGGCGAGGTCCGGGGTGCCGGAGGCCTTGATGCCAGCGGTCACGCCAGCGGCGCGGAAGCCCTTGGCGGCGGTCACGCCGGTGTTCTGGATGGTCACGGTGCGACTCCGTTCAGCGGAAGGCCCAGCTCCTCGGGCAGGCCGAGGGCGATGTTCATGCTCTGCACCGCGCCGCCCGCGGTGCCCTTGACGAGGTTGTCGATCGCGCTGATCGCGACGATCCGCCCGGCGGCGGCGTCCAGGGCGACCTGGACCAGGGCGGTGTTGGCGCCGTAGACGCTGCTGGTCTGCGGCCACTGCCCCTCGGGCAGCAGGTGGACGAAGGGCTCGTCCTGGTACGCCTCGGCGTAGGCGGCGCGCAGGCTCTCGGCGCTCACGCCCGGCTTCGCCTTGGCGGAGCAGGTGGCGAGGATGCCGCGCGGCATCGGGACGAGGGTGGGGGTGAAGGAGACCGTCACCGGTTCACCGGCGACCGGGGTGAGGTTCTGCACCATCTCCGGGGTGTGCCGGTGCACGCCGCCGACGCCGTACGGGCTGACGCTGCCCATGACCTCGCTGCCGAGCAGGTGCGGCTTGGCGGCCTTGCCCGCGCCGGAGGTGCCGGACGCGGCGACCACCACGGCCTCGGGCTCGGCGAGCCGGGAGGCGTACGCCGGGAAGAGCGCCAGGGAGACTGCCGTCGGATAGCAGCCGGGCACGGCGATCCGGTTGGTGCCCTTCAACGCGGCACGGTGGCCGGGCAGTTCGGGCAGGCCGTAGGGCCAGGTGCCAGCGTGGGAGGTGCCGTAGAACTGCTCCCAGTCGGCGGCGGCCGAGAGCCGGAAGTCGGCGCCGCAGTCGACCACCAGGACGTTCTGGCCGAGTGCCTCGGCGACGGCGGCGGACTGGCCGTGCGGCAGCGCCAGGAACACCACGTCGTGGTCGGCCAGCACCTCGGGGGTGGTGGGCTGGAGGACGCGATCGGCCAGCGGGAGCAGGTGCGGCTGGAGCGCGCCCAGTCTGCTGCCCGCGTTCGAGCCGCCGGTCAGCGCCCCGATCTCCACCTCGGGGTGGCCGAGCAGCAGGCGCAGCACCTCGCCGCCCGCGTATCCGCTCGCGCCGGCGACGGCGACTCGCAATGCCATGGCGTTCCTCCTTCGTCGTGGCATGAATATACGCGGGAGGGAAAATCCATGCAAGGCTGGGTCACCCTCGGAGTCCTAGGGTGGTGCGATGGGTTTGGGGATCGAAGTGATCGTCGCGGACTGGCCCCGGGTGGAGGCGGCCGCGCCGGGCGAGCGGGAGGACCTGCTGATCGACGCAGCCTTCGGCGAGGTGTTCCACACCGACGACCCGGCCGAGCACGGCTGGTACTGGCCGACGGAGCCGGGCGAGGACTGGTACGGCCGGTACGCCTTCCGGAACAGCATGGGCTCCTTCAGGCCGCACTTCCTGGTCGGCCACCGCTGGGACCACCTGCGCGACTTCGTCGCACCCGAACTGCGCGACCCGCTGGACCGGTTCAACGACGTGCTGTTCTGGCACGCCCTGGAGGACCTCACCGGCACCGGCGCGGGACTGCCCGAGCAGCCCTGCACCTGGGACGCGGCGCTGCTGCTGTGGCTGCCGCCCGAGCAGGTGCCGGTAGTGGCCGGCTGGTGGCGGGAGGTGGCGCCCCGGCTGGGGCGGCTGCGCGCGCCCTTCGACCGGCACGCCGCCGAACCCGGCGCGGACGTCGGGAGCTTCGAGGAGTGGACCGAACTCCTCACCGACTGGGGCCGGGTGGTCACCGAGGCGCAGCGGCGCGGCTGGGGCGTGGTCGGACTGCGCTGCTGACCGGGCCGCGCGTTACCGCTTGACCGCGCGCAGCACCACGAACTTGGGGTTCCCGGCCACGAGTTGGCAGTTGCCGAACAGCTTGCGCAGCTTGACGTGGTACCCGAGGTGCCGGTTGCCGACCACCCAGAGCTCGCCACCGGGGCGCAGCGCCCGCCGGGCACCGGTGAACATCCGCCAGGCGGTGGCGTCGGTGGTGGCCTGGTGGGAGTGGAACGGCGGGTTGTTGAGCACCAGGTCCACCGAGCCGGCCGGGAACACCGCCGGATCGAGCGCGTCGGCGGTGCGGAACTCGGCCGGGGCGTCCGGCCCCAGGTTGGCGCGGAAGGTCTCCTCGGCGGAGGCCACCGCCTGGTGGGACTCGTCCACGAACACCAGCTCGGCACCCGGCCCGGCCAGCGCGGCGGCCGTGCCGACCACGCCGTTGCCGCAGCCGAGGTCGACCACCCGGTCCCCGGGGGCGGGGGTGGGCAGGTGGGCCAGGAAGAAGCGGGTGCCGATGTCCAGCCGCTCGGCGCAGAAGGTGCCCGCGTGGTTGACCACCGTACGGCCGGCGGCCGGACCGATGTCCGGCGGCAGCGCGTAGCGGTGCGGCCACGGGCTGGGACCGGGGTCGAGCGCCGGGTCGGGGGTGCAGAAGATCAGCCGGGCCTTGCGGACCGCCAGGGAGGTGCGGGTCGGGCCGAGGACCTTCTCGAACAGCTGCAGGGTGGAGGTGTGGATCTCGGTCACCATGCCGGTGCCGACCACGACGGTGCCGGGGTGGACCGCCGGGGCGAGCCGGTGCAGCTGGTCCTCCAGCAGGGCCAGGCTCTTGGGGACGCGCACCAACAGGACGTCGATCCGCTCCGGCGGGGTGTCCCGGGTGGTCAGCAGCCGGGCCTCGTCGACGTCGGCGCCGGCCCTGGCGAGGTTCTCCCTGGTGGCCTGCCGGCCGAGGTGGGAGTCGGTGATCTGGACCGGTCCGTACGGCGCCAGCGCGGTGGTGAGCGCACCCCAGCGGTCGCCGAGGACGGCGATCCGACGGCCGGCCAGCTCCGTCGGAAGGCCGTCGGCGCTGTCGGCGTCGCCGGCGAGGTGGCGCAGCAGGTACTCGTCGGCCGCGTCCCAGGCCCGCAGCCGCTCACGCGGGTCCACCGGGAATCGGGTGAGGTCGAGGGCGCCCCAGGGCGTGGCGAACGAGTGGGCCGGCACGGGCCCGGCAGGCGTGGTCTGCGGATTCATCGTGTTCTCAGGCTATCCGAAGGCCGCCTGGGAACTGTTCGGGCAGATACTGGAAGTGCCCGACCGAGAGGGGTGAGGGCGATGGACTGGAAGCTCGAAGTCGTGGTGATCCCGGTGGCGGACGTGGACCGCGCGAAGCTGTTCTACGAGGAGCAGGCCGGCTTCACGGTGGACCACGACACCCGGCTGCGTGACGGGGTCAGGGTGGTCCAGCTGACTCCCCCGGGTTCGCGCTGCTCGATCGTGGTGGGCACCGGGGTGATCGACTCCGCACCCGGCTCGGTGAAGGGGCTCCAGCTGGTGGTCGCCGACATAGAGAAGGCGCACGCGGAACTGGCCGCGCGCGGCGTGGAGGTCAGCCCGGTCCAGCACTTCGTGGCGGGCACGCGGGTGGACGGTCACGGCGAGGCCTGGAACAACTTCGTGTTCTTCAACGACCCGGACGGCAACGGCTGGGCGGTCCAGGAAGCGCCCGCGGCCGCTTAGGGCGCGGCTCGTGGGACGTGGGACGCGGGCCGGGACGCGGCGTGGGGAGCGGCGCGGGAGGCGGCCCCGGACGCGGCTTGGGTAGGCTCCGGGGATGGCTGAACACGAGGGAAGCGTGCGGGTGGACGTCTGGATCTGGTCCGTCCGCCTGGCCAAGACGCGTTCGCTGGCCGCGGCCGCCTGCAAGGCCGGGCACGTACGGGTGAACGGCGAGCGGGCCAAGCCCGCCCAGACGCTCAAGCCCGGGGACGAGGTCCGGGTCCGCGAGGAGGGCTACGAGCGGATCGTCGAGGTGCGCAAGCTGATCCGCAAGCGGGTCGGGGCCCCGGTCGCGGCGGAGTGCCTGGTCGACAACAGCCCGCCGCGACCGCCGCGCGAGCTCACGGCACCGGTCTTCGAGCGGGACCGCGGCGCGGGGCGCCCGACCAAGCGGGAGCGCCGCGACCTGGACCAACTGCGCGGGCGGTAGCCGGCCGTCGCGCTACGCCGCCACCGCCTCGTCGAGCACCCGGGCCAGGAAGGCGTCGAGGTTGAGCACGGTACGGGCGACCTGGTCCTCCAGCGGCAGCGACTCGTCGGGGCGGGTGACCAGGGTGGACTTCTTCAGCCCGCGGACGTAGAGCGAGCAGGCCAGATCGGCGCAGATGTACGTGCCGACGGTGTTGCCCTCGCGCCCGGCGGCCCCGGCCCGGCGGGCGGCCAGCAGCGCGACGCCCGACCCGGCGTGCGCGGTGATGCACAGCGAGCAGACGTTGGTCTTGGTCAGGCTGCGCCGGACCATCGGCGAGCGCATCGTCACCCCGACCAGCTCGCCGCCGTACGGCGCCACCAGGTACGCCCGGTCGGGCGCGCCCTGGTCCCGCCAGCCGAGGAAGTCCAGGCTCTCCCAGGGCAGTTCGGCCAGACCCCGGGGCAGGTTGAGCCGACGGGCCTCGCCCTTGGAGCAGTTGACGAAGGACGCGCGGATCTCTGGGTCGCTGAGGGGTTCCATGGCGCGGAAGCTAACATCGCCCGCCCGGCACTGTCGCGTCATTTTCTCCCGGTACGCACCGGGTGGGCGGCCTGCAGGGCGAGCCGCCGCGGGGCGTCCTCGCCGATCCGGGTGAGCAGGTCGTCCAGGGCGAGGAAGGCCTCCCAGCGCTCCCGGCCGGTGGCCTCGGCGAGCCGGTCGACCACGAGGTCCTCCAGGCCCTGGACGCGCTTGTTCTTCCAGGCCTTGTCGGCCAGGCTGACCAGCAGCTCCTCGGTGGTGGTGCCGGGTTCGCCCCAGCTCGCGTGGCTGCGGGCGAAACGGGCCAGCGGCTCGGCGACGCCGTGGGCCAACAGCAGGGCGTGGCCCGCGGGTTCGTGCGCGGAGCCGGGGCCGGAGAGCTCCTCGGAGTGGACGACCTTGCCGATGTCGTGGGTGGCGGCGCCGAAGCTGACGGCCTCGCGGTCGACGGACAGGCCCTCGGCCCCGCAGAATTCGACGATCTGCTCGGCGACCTGGTGCACGAGCGCGAGGTGGGCGACCAGCCGGGGCGGGGCGCCGACGGCCCGCAGCAGCTCGGCGGCGGCGGACGGCAGGGGCGGGAGCGGCGGCAGTGCGGGGGTCACGCCGCAGGGTATCCGGGCCGATGAGGGGTTGTCAGTGCTCGGCCGTAGTCTGCGACGGCCGGTCCCGACGCCGGAGGGGGGCGCCGGGACCGGCCATGCGTCGTGTCCCCCAGGCCTGTTGTCCCTTCAGGCCTTCACCCTTTCGGGCCGTTCGGGTCTTCACGCCTTCGGGTCTTCACGCCTTCGGGTCTTCACGCCTTCGGGCCTTCACGCCTTCGGGCCTTCACGCCTTGACCGCGACGCCCGCGTACGCGGAGACGTCCTGCCAGCCCTCCGGCAGTTCGGCGGTGCGGACGTGCCCCGCGACCGGGCGCCAGAGCGGAAGTTGGACGAGGCCGGGCCCGACGAACTCGAAGTCGCCGAAGAAGGGTTCGACGCCCGCGCGGGGCCGCAGCACCAGCGGGGCGCTGGCGCTCCTGTAGATCCGGGCGCCCTCGGCGGCGCTCTCGCGGGAGGCGAAGTCGGGGCTGCCGTGGGAGAGGATCAGGGCGCTGCCGGGGGCGAGCGCGTCGCGCAGGGTGCGGACGATCCGCTCGGCGCCCTCCTCGTCGCGGATGAAGTGCAGCACCGCTACGAGCATCAGCGCGACGGGCTGGGAGAGGTCGACGGCGGCGGCCAGCGCGGGGTGGCCGAGGATCGCCTCCGGGTCGCGCAGGTCGGCCTCGATGACCGAGGTGTGCCCGGCCGGATGGCCGGCCAGCAGGGCGCGGGCATGGGTGGCGACGATGGGGTCGTTGTCCACGTACACGACCCGGGCGTCCGGGGCGACCCGCTGGGCGACCTCGCTGGTGGAGCCCACGGCCGGGATCCCGGTGCCGATGTCGACGAACTGGCGGATCCCCCGGCCCGCCGCGAACTCGACGGCCCGGCCGAGGAACTGCCGGTTGGTGCGGGCGAGCAGCGGCAGCGCCGGGTAGGCGGCTATCGCGGCCTGGGCGGCCTTGCGGTCCGCCTCGAAGTTGTCCTTGCCGCCCAGGTAGTAGTCGTACATCCGGGCGGTGTGCGGGATGCCGGTGTCGAGCTCGCTCGGCGGCTGCCAGTCGTCGGCTCTGGCCCACTCCCAGCCGGTGCGGGTGTCCCGGTCGACGGCCGTGGTGTCCTCGTGCATCCTGTTCCGCCCCCAATGCGCAATGCCGGAATGTGCCTACTGCCCCGTAACACGCGGTGCGCGGCGATCGTATCCAAGGACACGCCTTGGAAACAGCGGGAGTTCAGGTTTACGCAACACCCGCGAAAGCGAGTGTGTGCACGTCAAAGCCAGTTCGGACGGCGGCGCCGGATCGCCGGGCGGCGCCGTGCTCTCTATGCTGGCTGCCGATGACTGCCGACCGCCGCACCGTACTGCGCACCGCCGCCAAGCTGGCCGCCCTGTCCGCCTCCGGCGGGTTCCTCACGTCCTGCGGCAGCAGTCCGCCCCGTCGCGCCGAGCCCGGGGCGGCGCTCGCCGCGCACCCCGGCAGTGTCGACCCCCAGCACACCACCGACCCCGCGTGGAACGGAGGCGAGGGGCCCGCCTCCCCCGCCTCGCCCTCTCCGGCGTCCACCGCCACGGCGACCCCGGCCGCCGCCCAGCCCTCCGTCCCGCCGACCCCGCCGACCCCGCCGGTGCTGACGCCGCTGGCCGCCGGCACGCCGTACGAGGTGGTGCACGGACCGCGCACCGCCAAGAACGTGGCGCTCACCTGCCACGGCAGCGGCGACCCGAAGCTCGCCACGGCCCTGTTGGAGGCCGCCGAGCAGCGCGGCGCCAGGCTCACGGTGATGGCGGTCGGCAGCTGGCTGGACCAGCAGCCGCAGATGGTCCGGCGGATCCTGGACGCCGGCCACGAGCTGGGCAACCACACCCAGAACCACCTCAACATCTCGGCGATGACCCCGGATCAGGCCCGCGCCGAGATCGCCCAGTGCGCCGACCGGCTGAAGGCGCTGAGCGGCTCGATCGGCCGCTGGTTCCGCCCCTCCGCCGCCCAGTACGCCACCTCGATGGTGGCCGAACAGGCCAGGGCGGTCGGCTACGAACACGTCCTGTCCTTCGACGTCGACCCTCGCGACTACAGCGACCCGACCGCCGCCGAGCTGCAGCGCCGGGTGCTGAGCGCGGTGCGCGGCGGCTCGGTGGTGGCCCTGCACATGGGCCACCAGTGCACCGTCGACGCGCTGCCGGCGATCCTGGACGGGCTGGCCAAGGCAGGACTCAAACCGGTCACCGCCAGCCAGCTGTGCGCCTGAGCGGCCGATCGGGTCGATCGCACCGGGGCCGCGCCGGGCCGGTCAGGCCATCGGGTCGTCGTCCTTGTACGGGCGCAGCCGCAGCGTCCGGGCGTCCGCCGCCCGGATCTCATCGGCCCGCCGGACCAGCTCCTCCAGGTCGTCCCGCCCGGCGTGGATGAACCGCCCGTGCAGGGCGTCGAAGCGGCCGCGGGCGGCGTCCACGGTGACCGCGACCATGTACGGGATGGAGCCCCAGTCCTTCATGTCCCGGAACATCGGCATCGCGGCGGTCATGTCGGTGGCCACCGCACCCGGGCTGATGTCGAGGACCACGACGTGGTGCTGGGCCAGCGAGTCCGCCATGTTGTCGGAGAGCTGGAGCAGCGCGCCCTTGGAGGTCGCGTACGCGGTGTAGTTGCCGTCCGGGCGCACCGCGAATCCGGAGTTGAGGTTGACCACCCGGCCGCTGCGGCGGGCGACCATGCCGGGCAGGACGGTGCGCAGCAGGTTGTAGGGTCCGCGCAGGTTGGTCTCGATCACCTGCCACCAGTGGTTGGGGTCCGTCTCCCACAGCGGCACCTCGGCGCGGTCGACCTGGCCGGCGTTGTTGACCAGCAGGTCGATCGGCCCGAGGTCGCGCTCGACCAGGCGGACGGCCTCGCGCACCGAGCCGTGGCGGCATACGTCGGCGGTGACGGCGACGCCCCGGGAGCCGTGCTTGACGCACTCCTTGAGGGTGGCGGTCAGCGTGTCGTGGGTGCGGCCGACCAGGCCGACGGCCATGCCCTCGGCGGCCAGCCCGATGGCGATCTCGCGGCCGATGCCCCGACCGCCGCCGGTGACCAGGCCGACCTGTCCTGTGAGCGATCCCATCGGCACCTGTGCTCCCTTCCCGCGCCCGGCCCCCGTCTGCGGCATTCTGTCGGGCGCCGGGCGACGGCGGCCCCGGGCACACGCACGGGCGGCGCGGCCTCACCCGGTCGGAGGACCCGTCCGCCCGGCACCGCGCCGGGTGGCGCGCTGGCACTGCGCCGGGGAGGGGGTGACCTACTCGCCGGTACGGAGTAGTAACGTCGTCGGGGCGGTGACCGGTGCACCCATTCCGGTACACCGACCCGTTGACCAGCAGCTCGCTGGGCCACCAGTTCGCTGGGCGACCCCCAGCACCACCGAAGGGCAACTGAGTGAGTGACATCGCGCGCGTCGGAGTAGTCGGCTGCGGCCTGATGGGGTCGGGCATCGCCGAGGTCTTCGCCCGGGCCGGACTGGACGTCATGGTGTCGGAGGCCAGCGGTGAGGCGCTGGAGTTCGGGCGCACCCGGCTGACCAACTCCCTTGAGACGGCGGTCAAGCGCGGCAAGCTGACCCCGGAGCAGCGGGACGAGGCGCTGTCCCGGCTGTCCTTCACCGTCGAGCTGTCCGACTTCGCCGACCGCGACCTGGTGGTCGAGGCGGTCGCCGAGCGCGAGGACGTCAAGGTCAAGATCTTCGAGACCCTGGACCGGGTGATCGAGCGCCGCGACGCGATCCTGGCCTCCAACACCTCCTCGATCCCGATCGTGAAGCTGGCCGCCGCCACCTCCCGCCCGGAGCAGGTCATCGGCCTGCACTTCTTCAACCCGGCACCGGTGCAGAAGCTGGTCGAGGTCATCCCGACCCTGACCACCTCGGCCGCCACCACCGAGCGGGTCGAGACCTTCGCCTCCCAGGTGCTCGTCAAGGAGCCGATCCGCGCCCGCGACCGGGCCGGCTTCGTGGTGAACGCGCTGCTCGTCCCGTACCTGCTCTCCGCGGTGCGGATGTTCGAGTCCGGCGTGGCCACGGCCTCCGACATCGACAAGGGCATGGAGGCCGGCTGCGCCCACCCGATGGGTCCGCTGCGGCTGTGCGACCTGATCGGCCTGGACACCATCGTGTCGATCGCCGAGTCGATGTACGACGAGTACAAGGAGCCGCTGTACGCCGCTCCGCCGCTGCTGTCCCGGATGGTCGACGCCGGCCTGCTGGGCCGCAAGTCGGGCCGCGGCTTCTACGACTACACCGCGAGCGCCTGACCCTCGGCGGGTTCCCGGCAGGGCCGGCTACTTGACGCCGGCCTCGGCGCAGGCCTGCTCGTACTGCTGGGTGCAGATGTCGGCCGCCTTGTAGAGCCCGCCGGCGACGACGGTGGCCTCCACCCTCGGCTTGGTCACCACGATCGGGGTGAGCAGCAGCGAGGGGATGCTCAGCCCGCCGCTGTCCGTGGACGAGGTGGCGGTGGTGCTGATGTCCATGCCCTCGGCCAGCTGGACGGCGATGGTGCCCGCCGCCTCCGTCTCGGGCTTGTACGGCTTGTAGATGGTGTAGGCCTGCTCGCCCGTGAGCACCCGGCGGACGGCGTCGATGGAGGCGTCCTGGCCGCCCACCGGCACGTTCTTGATGCCCGCGGCCTTCAGGGCGTCGATGACGGCGGCGGCCATCCCGTCGTTCGCGGCGTAGACGGCCTGGATGCCGTTCTTCCCGAGGCTCTGGATGGCCTCGTTCGTCTTCGCCGTGGCCACCTCCGGCTTCCACTCGCCGGACTGCTCGTAGGCGATCTTGACCTTGCCGTCCAGCGCCAGGTGCGCGCCCGTCTTGAACTGCGCCGCGTTGGGATCGGATTCGGCGCCGTCGATCATCACGACGTTGGCCGAGGAGGCCTTCGGGCCGAGGGCGTCGAGCAGGGACTGGCCCTGGAGCCGGCCGGTCTGCTGGTTGTCGAAGGAGACGTACGCGGCGACCTTGCCCTGGGCCAGCCGGTCGTACGCGACGACCTTCACGCCCTTGGCGTTGGCGGCGTCCACCCACGGGGCGGTGAGCTTGGCGTCGACCGGGTCGAGCAGGATGACCTTCACGCCCTTGGCGACCAGGTCGTCGAACTGCTTCTTCTGGACCTTCGCGTCGCCGCCCGCGTTGGCGTAGCTCACCGTGCACTTCGTGCAGAGGCCCGACACCGTCTGCTCGATCAGCGGCTTGTCGAACGCGTCGTACCGGGTGGACGACGTGTTCTCCGGCAGCAGCAGACCGATGCCCTCGGCGCCTGCGCCTGCGCCTCCGCCGGCCGCCGGCGTCTGGGGCGCGACGGTCTGTCCGCAGGCCGTGAGGGCGAGTGCGAGCGACGCGGCGGCCGTGCCCGCGGCCGCGAGACGCATGGGTCTGATCATGATCGGTGGTGCCTCCTGTGCTGCGCCGCAACTCTGCGGCAGAGGACGGAGTCAAACCCCACCGGGCGAACGCGTCAATGCGGGCGGGATCCTTCGTTATCCCCCTGCTCGATTCGTTATGGGATGAACAGGACTTTCACACTCCCTTGGGTATTTCGCGGGGGGGGAGGGCTGGAGGCCGGTGCGGCGGGAGACCGGGGCGAACGGCCTCCCGCCACTGCTCCGGCCCGGGCTCAGCTGTTGATGCTGTAGCTGTCGCCGTAGACCTTCCACTTGAGCGGCGGGTTGAGGTCGAAGTTCTTGGCGTTGAGGAACACCAGCTGCTCGGTGTCGACCCGGCTGGTGTCGGAGTGCGCGGCCTCCTTCTTCATGACCACCTTGCGGGCGTCCAGGAAGGCCTTGAGGTAGGTGGCCTCGTCGCCGCCCTGGGCGGGCGTCCTGGCCTTCTTCATGGCGGCGGCGCGGATGCCGCCGAAGCTGTCGGAGCTGTTGCCCGGGCCGTGCATCACGATGGCGTCGTAGTAGGCGAACTGGCCGAGCGCGCGCAGGCCGTCGGCCTTGGCCTGGTCGACGGCGGGGTCGAAGTACACCCGGTCGCGCTCGTCGTTCTGGGCCTGCTGGAAGGCCGGGTCCTTGGCGGCGGCGGCCCAGTCCCTGGTGAAGGCGGTGCCGAGGCCGGCGTGCGAGTCGCTGCCGTTGACCTTCTTGAGCGCGGGCAGGTACTTGGCGAGGACATTGCCGGGCTTGAGGTCGGTGTAGTGCTGGACCAGCTCCAGCATGTCGCCGGTGCCCGAGCAGAAGCCGATGATCCCGGCGGTGTAGCCGCGGCCGTCACCGATGTCCTCGATGTACTTGTACTGGGCCTTCCAGTCCAGCGAGGAGTTCTCCGCGCTGGACACCAGCTGCATCGCGATGTCCTTCTTGTGCGGGTCGTCGAGGCCGACGCCCTTGAGCTGGACGGAGGCCGCGGCCGCGGGGGCGGCCTGGGCTGCCGAGGTGGCCGCGACGGTGAGGGGCGCGGCCACCAGGGCGGCGGCGAGGGCCAGGCGGAGGGCACGACGGGGCTGAGGGCGCATGAGGTGCTCCGGTTCCTCGTAGGGTTAGGAAACCTTCCTAACGAGAAGCAAACGCCCCGGCCTCCCGCCCTCGCAAGGGGTTTGACGCATTCACTTCAGGTCAGTGTGAACGACCCAGGTCAGGCCGCCCGGCGCCGCACCCACCACACCGCGGCCGCGCAGAGCGCCACGGCCAGCAGGGTCGTCCAGCCGAACTCGATCCACTGGAACGGCCAGAACCGCTCGGCCGGCTGGTACACCTCGTGCACGGTGTAACCGCCGTCGCGCACCAGCGCCTGCAGGTCGTCGTAGCTCCTGCCCAGGTGGTAGAAGTCGTTCTCGGAGATCCGGTTCCCGGCCGGGTCCGAGTACCAGGCGCTCAACACCCAGCGGTCGTCCACCGCCAGGGACGTCATGGTGTGCACCGGTTCCTCCAGCGGCGTCATGTAGTGCGAGCGCACGGCCTCGGAGAGGAACGGCAGGGCGACCGAGGCCGCCAGACCGAGGCCCACCGCGAGCACGGTGCGGCGCAGCACCGCGCCGGCCAGCGCCGCGACCCCGAAGGCCACCAGCACCCGGCCGGTCAGCACCGGCGACGCCTGCACGAAGAGGTCCGGGTGGAACTGTCCGCCCATGAGGGTCAGCGGCGCGCTCCACCAGCGCAGCACCAGCCCGAACAGCGCCGCCACCACGGCCAGCACCGCGCCGCCCAGCACCAGGCCGCCCGCCGTCCAACGCCCCCGGCCGGCCCCCTGGGTCCAGGCGAAGCGCACCGTGCCGTGCTCGAACTCCCTCGCCAGCAGCGGGCCGCCGAGGAACGCACCGAACACGCCGCCGAGGACGTAGGCCACGCTGCCGAGCACCGGCATGCTGTCCGCGTACTGGTGCAGGTACCGCTTGAACGTGGCCGCGCAGGCGGCGCTGGCGGGATCACAGGAGCCCGCGCCCGTGCGGTCCAGACCGTCGTGCAGGTACCAGCCGTGGAGCAGCAGGACGAGCGAGGTCACGCCCATCACCGTGAGCAGGGCCAGCAGCGCCGGCCGGTGGCGCAGCCCGGCGGCCCGCAGGACGGCGGAGCGGGGCGGGGCGAGGGTGGTCGAACTCACGACAGTACCTTCTGGTTCGTAGCCTGCTGGTTCGTACGGACGGCCCCGCGCGGGCCGGGCAGGGCGGAGGCGGTCGGCTCGCGCAGGTAGGCGAGCACCAACTCCTCCAGGCCGATGCGCTGCTGGCGCCAGCCGTCGGAGACCGGGGCGTCCACGCCGCCGGTGCGGACCAGCAGGTGGGACTGGCTGCCGGCCCGGCGGTCGCGGACCACCGGCAGGCGCTCGGCGACCGTGTCCGCCCCGGCGGTCGGTCCGGTGAGCATCCGGTGGCCGCCCAGCAGCTCGTCCACCTCACCCGACACCTGGACCCGGCCGCCGGCCAGCACCACCAGGTAGTCGCAGCTCTGCTCCAGCTCGTTGACGGCGTGCGAGGAGAACATCACCGAGAGGCCGTCCTCGGCCACCGCGGTGAGCAGCACGGACATGAAGTCGTGCCGGGCGAGCGGGTCGAGCGCGGCCAGCGGCTCGTCCAGGAGCAGGAGTTCGGGCCGCTTGGCGAGGGCCAGGGCGAGCGAGACCTGGGCCTGCTGGCCGCCGGAGAGTCGGCCGTACTTGCGGTCCAGCGGGATGCCGAGGCCGTCCAGGTGGTCGCGCGCCCGGGCGTCGTCCCAGCGACGGTTGAGGTGGCGGCCGATCGCGAGCAGGTCGCGCACGGGCAGGCCGGGGTAGAGGGCGGCGTTCTGGGCGACGAAGCCGATCCGGTCCAGCGCCCGGGGTGAGCCGGGGAGTTGGTCGCCGAGGACGGTCATCGCGCCCTCGCTGGGCAGGGTGAGGCCGGCGGCCAGGCTGAGCAGTGTGGTCTTGCCGGCGCCGTTCGGGCCGACCAGGGCCACCACGTGGCCGGCCGGGACGGCGAGGTGGCAGTCCCGCAGCGCCCAGGAGCGGCGGTAGCGCTTGCCGATGCCACCGCAGTCGATCACCGTGTCCGTCGCCATCACGCCACCACCCCTTCGTGGCCCTCGCGCAGGTCGCGCAGCGCGTCCTCGAACACCGCGACCATCCCCCCTTCGTCCAGCCCGGCGGCCCGCGCCGAGCGCATCCAGTCCAGCAACCCCCGCCGCAGCGCGGCCCGTTCGCGCAGCGGCACCACTCCGGCGGGCAGCCCGCGCACGAAGGTGCCCTGGCCGCGTCGGCCCGCCGCCAGCCCGCGGTGCTCCAGTTCCCGGTAGGCCTTGAGCACGGTGTTGGGGTTGATCGCCAGCCCGGCGACCACCTCGCGCACCCGGGGCAGCCGGTCCCCCTCCGTCAACCAGCCCATCCGCAGCGCCTGTTCGACCTGCTGCACCAGCTGCAGATAGGTCGGGACGCCGGAGGCCGGGTCCAGGCGGAACTCGATCGGAGAGGGCTGGTCGGCGCCTTTATCTAGTTCCATAGTTAATGAGTTAAGTGGACATGGTGACGGATTGTCAATCCGGGAAAGGCAAAGGGCCCCGTCCGGACCGAGGTGGTCCGGGCGGGGCCCTTCGCAGGCCCTGCCGAGAGAGGTCAGGCCCCGCGCAGCACCGCGCCGGTACGGCTGACGGCCTCGGCGACGGCCGCCTCGCGGGCGGCGGTGGCCTCGTCGGCGGTCAGCGTGCGGTCGGCGGCACGGAAGCGCAGCGCGTAGGCCAGCGACTTCTTGCCCTCGCCGACCTGCTCACCGGTGAACACGTCGAACAGCCGGATGGCCTCCAGCAGTTCGCCCGCGCCCGAGCGCAGCGCGGCCTCGACCTCGGCGGCCGGGACGGCGGTGTCGACGATCAGCGCGACGTCCTGGGTGGCCACCGGGAAGCCGGAGACCGCCGGACCGCTGACCTTCTCCGGGCCGTCCGCCGTCAGCAGGTCGATGTCGACCTCCATCGCCGCCGAACGGGCCGGCAGCCCGAGCGCCTTGACCACGCGCGGGTGCAGCTCACCGGCGTGGCCGACCACCCGGTCGGTGCCGGCCACGACCAGCTCGGCGCAGCGGCCAGGGTGCCAGGGAGCCCGCTGGCCCTGGCGGACGGTCAGCTCGACGCCGGCCGCGCGGGCCACCGTACGGGCCGCCTCGACGGCGTCCGCCCAGGAGGCCTGGTCGCCCTTGCCCCACCAGCCGGAGGGCAGCCGCTCGCCCGCGAGGGCGACGGCGACCCGGCGCGGCTGGTCCGGCAGCGCGGCGTCCAGCGCGGCCAGCTCCTCGTCGCTCGGCCGGTGGTCGACGGCCGGGCGCGGGGCCACGGTCAGCTCGTCCTTCGGCAGGAACACGGTGCCGGTCTCGTAGATCGCCAGGTCGGTGTTGCCCCGGCCGATGTTGCGGCGCAGCGCGCCGAGCAGGCCCGGCAGCAGCGTGGTGCGCAGCGACGGTTCCTCGTCGTTGAGCGGGTTGACCAGCTTGACCGTCCGGCGGCGGCGGTCGTCCGGCTCCAGGCCGAGCGCCTCGAAGGCGGCCTCGCCGAGGAACGGGTAGTTGTTGACCTCGACGTAGCCCGCCCCGGCCAGCGCGACGCCGATCCGGCGGTGGACCCGCTGGGCCTCGGTCAGGCCCTTGCCCGGCGGCACGTTCGGCATCCGGGCGGGGACGTTGTCGTAGCCCTCCAGCCGGATGACCTCCTCGGCGAGGTCGTACGGGTCGGTCAGGTCGGGCCGCCAGGTCGGCGGGGTGACCTCCAGGACGTCGGCGCCCGCGACCGAGCAGCCGATCTCCTGCAGGCGCCGGGTGACGGTCTCGCGGCCGTAGGTGGTGCCGGCCACCCGGTCGGGCAGGTCGGCGGCGATGGTGATGGTGCGCACCGGGTGCGGGGCCGCGATGTCGGTGACCCCGGCCTCGGCGGTGCCGCCGGCGATCAGCACCAGCAGGTCGACGGCGCGCTGCGCGGCGGCGCGGGCGGCCTCCGGGTCGACGCCGCGCTCGAAGCGCTTGGACGCCTCGGAGGGCAGCTTGTGGCGCTTGGCGGTGCGGGCGATGGAGACCGGGTCGAAGTGCGCGGCCTCGATGATCACCTCGGTGGTGCCCGGACCGGCGGCCGGGTCGAGGATCTCGGTCGAGGCGCCGCCCATCACGCCGGCCAGGCCGATCGGGCCGCTGTTGTCGCAGATCAGCAGGTCCTCGGCGGCCAGCTTGCGCTCGACGCCGTCCAGGGTGGTGAGGGTCTCGCCCTCGGCCGCCCGGCGGACCGTGATCGGGCCGTCCACCCGCTGCTTGTCGTACGCGTGCAGCGGCTGTCCGACCTCCAGCATCACGTAGTTGGTGATGTCGACGGTCAGCGAGATCGGGCGGATGCCCGCCTTCTGCAGGCGGCGCTGCAGCCAGATCGGGGACTTCGCGTTCGGGTCGACGCCGACGACCGTGCGGGCCACGAAGCGGTCGCAGCCGGCCGGGTCGTCGACCTTGACCAGGTAGCCGAAGGAGTTGGCCGGCGGCACGTCCAGCAGCGCCGGGTCGGCCAGCGGCAGCCCGTACGCGGCGGCGGCCTCACGGGCCACGCCGCGCATGGACAGGCAGTAGCCGCGGTCCGGGGTGACGGCGATGTCCAGCACCTCGTCGACCAGCTGGAGCAGCTCGATGGCGTCCGTGCCGGGCTCGTACTCCGGCGGGAGCACGATGATGCCGTTGTGGTCGTCGCCCATGCCCAGCTCGCGGGCGGAACAGATCATGCCGGCCGAGGTGTGGCCGTAGGTCTTGCGGGCCGAGATCGGGAACGGGCCGGGCAGGACGGCGCCCGGCAGCACGACCACGACCTTGTCGCCGACGGCGAAGTTGGTCGCGCCGCAGACGATCTCCTGCGGCTCGCCGGTGCCGTTGGCGTCGCCGACGTTGACGAAGCAGTGCCGGATCGGCTTCTTGAAGCCGGACAGCTCCTCGATGGAGAGCACCTCGCCGACCACCAGCGGGCCCTTGAGGTCGGCGCCGAGCCGCTCGACGGTCTCGACCTCCAGGCCGGCCCGGACCAGCCGCTCGGCCACGTCACGGCCGGTCTCGCCCGCGGGCAGATCGACGTACTCGCGCAGCCAGGAAAGCGGGACGCGCATCAGATCTCCATCCCGAACGGGAGGGTGAAACGCACGTCACCCTCGACCATGTCGCGCATGTCGGCGACGTTGTGACGATTCATCAGGATCCGCTCCAGGCCGAGGCCGAAGGCGAAGCCGCTGTAGCGGTTCGGGTCCACGCCGCAGGCGACCAGCACCCGGGGGTTGACCACGCCGCAGCCGCCGAGCTCGATCCAGCCCTCGGAGGAGCAGGTGCGGCACGGGCGGTCCGGGTTGCCGACGCTCTCGCCGCGGCACACGAAGCACTGCAGGTCGATCTCGGCGCTCGGCTCGGTGAACGGGAAGTACGACGGGCGCCAGCGCAGCTCCAGGCCGCCGCCGATCAGCTTCTCGACCAGCACCTCGATGGTGCCCTTGAGGTCGGCGAAGGTGATGCCCTCGTCGACGGCGAGGCCCTCGACCTGGCGGAACACCGGGGTGTGGGTGGCGTCCAGCTCGTCGGTCCGGTAGACCCGGCCCGGGCAGACCACGTAGATGGGGGGCTCGCGGTGGAGCATGGTGCGGGCCTGGACCGGGGAGGTCTGGGTGCGCAGCACCACGCCGGAGTCGGCGGAGCCGTCCGGGGCCTGGACGAAGAAGGTGTCCTGCATCGAGCGGGCCGGGTGGTCCGGGCCCAGGTTGAGGGCGTCGAAGTTCAGCCACTCGGCCTCGACCTCGGGACCCTCTGCGACCTGGTAGCCCATCGCGACGAAGGTGTCCTCGATGCGCTCGGCCAGCGTGGTCAGCGGGTGCCGGGCGCCGCGCGGGGTGCGGTCGTAGGGCAGGGTGACGTCCACCGCCTCCTCGACCAGCACGCGGGCGTCCCGCTCCGCCTCCAGCTCGCCCTGCCGCTTGGCCAGGGCCTGGTTGACGGCCCCGCGGGCCTGGCCGATCAGCTTGCCCGCGGCGGCCTTGGCGTGCGGCGGGAGGGCGCCGATCTCGCGGTTGGCGAGCGAGAGCGCGGAGCGGTCGCCGGTGTGGGCGACCTTGGCCTGCTTCAGCTCGTCGAGCGTGGTGGCGGCGGCGAAGGCGGCGACGGCCTCGTCCCGCGCCTGCTCCACCACCTCGGGCTTGAGGGCCTCGACCTCGACCGGGTCGTACGACTTGTTGGGTGCCGACATCTCTATCTTTCCCGTGCTCCTGCTCGTCCGTGCTCAGGTGTGTGGGCTCGCCTTCGCGTCACGCCCGGCGGGGCCGGGGCACGGGCAGCCCGTCTCCGTACTGACGGGGAGGGGTGTCCGCGGCTCAGCCGCGCAGGGCGTTGCGCAACGCCAAAGGTCGAGTGTAGTCGCAGCGCGTAGCGCGGCTGCCGTCAAGCCCGTCCGGACCCCGACCGCAACATGCTGTATCGGTCGCCCATGCTCTTTCAGAGCATGAAGTCGGGCACCCCGGCGGGCAGGATAAATCGGAACCGGGCCCCGCCACCGGGCGCGCGGCCGACCCTGATCGAGCCGCCGTGGGCCTCCACGATGCCCTTCACGATGTAGAGCCCCAGGCCGGTGCCACCGCGCTTGGAGCCCCGCCAGAAGCGGGTGAAGACGCGCGGCATCGACTCCTCGGGGATTCCGCTGCCTTCGTCGCTCACGGTGACCGCTGTGCCTTCCAGGATGCGGGGCGGGGTGCCGGAGCGCTCCCAGACGGGCGCCTCGACGACCTCCTTGGCCGGTGCCACCTCGATGGTGACAGTTCCCTCGCCGTGCCGCACCGCGTTTTCCAGCAGGTTGGCCAGCACCTGGTCGACCTTGTCCGGGTCCGCCCACAGTACGGTCAGCGGCTCGGTGATCCGGATGTCGAAGCGCTCCTCGGGGATGCCGGTGGCCACCTTGCGCTGGACGTGCCGGCGCACCGCGGCGGCCAGGTCGACGACCTGCTTGCGCAGTTCCAGCCGCCCCGCGTCGATCCGGGAGATGTCCAGCAGCTCGGCGATCAGCCGGGTGACCCGGTCCGCGTCGGCGTCCACCGTCTCCAGCATCAGCCGCTTCTGCCCGTCGGTGAACCGCTCCCACTTGGCCAGCAGCGTCGCCGTGAAGCCCTTGACGCTGGTCAGCGGGGAGCGCAGCTCGTGCGCGACGGTGGCGATCAGCTCGGCGTGGCTGCGCTCGGTACGGCGCCGGGCCTCGGTGCCGCGCAGCGCGATCACCAGGCGATCCACCGGCCCCATGGGCACCGCCCGGACGTACCGGGCGGAGACCAGCACCTCCCGGCCGCCGGGCAGCAGCAGGTTGCGCTCGGGCTGGCGGGTGCGGATCGCCAGGCCGCCGTACGGATCCGTCAGCTGCCACCAACGGCGGCCGTCCAGGTCCTCCAGCGGCAGGACGTCCTCCAGCGCGCTGCCGAGCGCGGCTTCCGGGAGCACGCCGGTGAGCCGGGCCGCGGCCCGGTTGAAACAGACCACCCGGCCCGTCGCGTCGGCGACCACCAGGCCGTCCGGCAGGTCGTCCGGGTCGAGCTCGGCTCCGCTGCCGACCATGGGTTGCCTCCCCGATTACCCACCGTGCCGTTCCCCACACCGAGGCAGACCCTAGCGCCTCGCAGGCCCCGGCAGTAGGGCTTGCAGCGTGGTGACCCCGGCGCGCCCGGGGCGTGTCAGCCGTCGGACGGGGCACTCGGCCGTCGCCGTCGGACGGGGCGCGTCAGCCGTTCGAGCGGCAGCCGCCGGGCGAGCGCTGTGCCCGGGCGGAGGCGTACAGGCAGACGGCCGCGGCGGTGGCCAGGTTGAGGCTCTCCGCGTGCCCGTGGATCGGGACCCGCACGACCTCGTCGGTGAGCGCCCGGGTCTCCTCCGGGAGCCCCCACGCCTCGTTGCCGAACACCCACGCGCCCGGCGCGCCCAGGGTGCCCTCGTCCAGCTCCTGGTCGAGGTCACGCTCCCCCGCGCCGTCCGCGGCGAGCACCCGCACCCCGGCCGCGCGCAGCTGCCCGACCGCCTCCTCGACCGGCACGCCGACCGCCACCGGGAGGTGGAACAGGCTGCCGACGGAGGCCCGGACGGCCTTGGGGTTGTACAGGTCCACCGAGGCGTCGGTCAGCACCACGGCGTCCGCACCGGCCGCGTCGGCGGTGCGCAACACGGTGCCGGCGTTCCCGGGGTCGCGCACGTGGGCGAGGATCGCCACCAGCTTCGGCCGGGCCGCGAGCACCTCGGCGAACGGGGTGTCGATGAAGCGGCAGAGCGCCACGATGCCCTGCGGGGTCACCGTGTCGCAGATGTCGGCGATCACCTCGTCGGTGGCGGTCAGCACCGGCAGCCCCTCGGCCAGGGCGGCCTCCACGATGTCCGCGTGCCGCTCGGCGGCCTCCAGGCCCACGTACACCTCGACCACGGCGTGCTCGGCCGTCCCCGGCAGCTTGCCGAAGGCGATGGCCTCCCGGACGGCCTGCGGGCCCTCGGCCAGGAAGCGGCGCTCCTTGGTGCGCTGGTTCCGCTTGGCGAGCCGACGGGCGGCGACGACGCGCGGCGAGCGCAGGGAGGTGAGCAGGGGGGTCTCGGTGCTCGGCATGGTCTCGTTCTCTGGAGGCGCTGACTCGGGCTGACTCTGGCGGTGCTGAAGGGGGGTGGAACGCAGAACCGGACCCGCAGGAGAGCCTGCGGGTCCGGTCGGAGCTCAACCGATCTCGGAAGATCAGGCGGCGTCGGCGGCAGCCTTCGGGGCGTTCACGTCGGCCGGCAGCGCCTTCCGGGCGACCTCGACCAGGGAGGCGAACGCACCCGGGTCGTTGACAGCCAGGTCGGCCAGCATCTTGCGGTCGATCTCGACGCTGGCGGCCTTCAGGCCCTGCACGAAGCGGTTGTAGGTGATGCCGTTGGCACGGGCCGCAGCGTTGATGCGCTGGATCCACAGCTGACGGAAGTCGCCCTTGCGCTTCTTGCGGTCGTTGAAGTTGTAGACCAGCGAGTGGGTGACCTGCTCCTTGGCCTTGCGGTACAGGCGCGAGCGCTGGCCACGGTAGCCGCTGGCGCGCTCCAGGATGACCCGGCGCTTCTTGTGGGCGTTGACTGCCCGCTTGACGCGTGCCACTTGATTACTCCTTGGGTTGGACCACGGACTACTTCACGTGGTCCGTCATTCGAATGGGTCGGGAAGGATCAGCTGCCCCGCACACGGCTCGCACCGGGCGGGAGGGCGATCACTTGCCGAGAAGCTTCTTGATCTTCTTGGCGTCAGCGGGGGCCATCTCGATCGTCCCGGCCAGCTTGCGGGTCAGCGTCGAGGGCTTGTGCTCCAGGAGGTGGCGGCGGCCGGCGCGCTCGCGCAGCACCTTGCCAGAGCCACTGATCTTGAAGCGCTTGCTGGCGCCACTGTGCGTCTTCTGCTTCGGCATTTCGCCGTATCTCCTCGTCGGTCCCGTTCACGCCCGCGCGGCCTGCGCCACGCGGGCGTGAACTGGATGGATCTGCGGTGACCGGGCGGGTCGCCCCGTCACCGTGGGGGCCGACCCCGGACTGCCGTGAGCCTCTCGGCTCAGGCGCCCTGGGGAGCGGCCGGCTGCTCGACCGGAGCCTCGGCCTCGGGGGCCTCGGCCTCGGCCGGGGCGTCCTGTGCCTCGGTCACGGCGTCCTCACCCGCGGCGGCGGCGTCGGCGTCGGAACCGGTGGTCCGACCCAGCCGCTCGGCCTTGCGGGCGTCCGCGAGGGCGCGAGCCTCGGCCATCGCCTCGGTCTTCTTCTTGTGCGGACCAAGAACCATGATCATGTTCCGGCCGTCCTGCTTCGGCGAGGACTCGACGAAGCCCAGCTCCTGGACGTCGTCGGCGAGCCGCTGCAGCAGACGGAAGCCCAGCTCGGGGCGGGACTGCTCACGACCACGGAACATGATCGTGATCTTGACCTTGTCACCCTGCTTGAGGAACCGGACGACGTGACCCTTCTTGGTGTCGTAGTCGTGCGGGTCGATCTTCGGCCGGAGCTTCATCTCCTTGATGACCGTGTGCGCCTGGTTCTTGCGCGCCTCACGGGCCTTCATGGCCGACTCGTACTTGAACTTGCCGTAGTCCATGAGCTTGCACACCGGCGGCCGGGCGGTCGCCGCGACCTCGACCAGGTCGAGGTCGTACTCCTGCGCGAGCTCCAGCGCCTTGGCAAGCGGCACGATGCCGACCTGCTCGCCGCTGGGACCGACGAGTCGCACCTCCGGGACGCGAATCCGGTCGTTGATGCGGGGCTCGGTGCTGATGGGGCCTCCTCGGTTGCACCTTCTGCGATGCGGCCGTCGGACGGCGGTCGCACGTAGTGGACTCGACCACTGGGCGGGGCTTCATTCGTGCTGCGCTGCCCCGGTGCTGGTTTCGACACCAAGTGCACCGCGACACGAAAAAAGCCCCGCTCGGTACAAGCGGGGCTCCACACAACCGGGGGCGGCGTCCGGTGAGGGACGCTGCGGGCGACTCGACGCCGTGGCGCCCGTCGCGGACCGGACCCGTCGACCGCGAGGCCGATCAGGTGGGAGACTTTCGCGGTTGCCCTCTCGGGCCTCCTGTGGTGGAGCCTCCACTTGCTGGCCAGGTGCCCATGAGGGATCCCGGCCGGTCAGTCTCGAAGCTTACAGCGTCGCGCGGTCGAACGCTATTCCGCCCCGGCGCACCGCCTTCGCGGCGCACTGCCCTCCGAGCGGGTCCGGGGCCCCCTTGTACGCTCCACGTGTACCCACACCGCACGACGGAACGAGCCACCCTTGAGCAGCGAGCCCACCCAGAACCCCGGCGCGGACGACGACGCGATCGGCTTCGACGACCTCACCCGCGACATCGCCGAGGTCCCGGCCGTCGAGGTGATCACGACCGTCGCGGTGCACCTGATGAGCGCCGCCGCGGTCAAGTGCGGTCTGGCCGAGGGCGGCGAGAAGGACAAGGACCTCGACGAGGCCCGCAAGCTGATCACCGCCCTGGCCGGGCTGGTCACCGCCGGTGCCCCGGAGATCAGCAACTTCCACGCCGCCCCGCTGCGGGACGGCCTGCGCTCGCTGCAGCTGGCCTTCCGCGAGGCCTCGCTGGTGCCGGACGCGCCGGGCGCGGGGCCGGGCGAGAAGTTCACCGGGCCGGTCTACAACTGAGCGGTTCCCGACGGGACCACCTACGAGCTCTCGTAGGTGGTCCCGTTCGTCTCCACCGCTCTACCGCCGGTAGAGCGGCTCCCCCGGCAGCTGCGAGCTCGCCGGCAGCACCGCGAGGTCCAGCCCCCGGTCCAGCCGCACCCGCAGCACCGGGTCCCCGGCCACCGCCCGGCCGACCCGCTGCGCGGCCGCCTGCAGCCCCGGCTGGTCCAGCGCCGGGTCGAACACCACCGCGAGCACGCCGTCCGAGTCCTCCGACGGCGCCAGCAGTCCGCTGAGCACCTGCGGCTCGGCCGCCAGCAGCGCCCGGACCGCCTCCCGCACCTCCGGGTCGCGCACCGGCGGCAGGTACGGGCGGTTCTCCGCGAGTGCCCGCAGCCGGGCGCCGCCCAGCAGGAAGGGCACCGGCCCGGCCGGGTCGATCAACAACGTGTCGGCGCGCTCGGAGAAGGCCACCATCGCGGCCTGCGGGGCCGCCGTCGGCGCCGGACGGGCGTCGGCGCGCCAGCGGGTGAGCGACTCCAGCGACGTGAAGGCGGGCAGCGCGCGGCGCCCGTCCGGGGCCTCCAGCACCGGGACGGCCATGTCGCTGCTCTTGTCGTGCTTGTGCCCGTGGTCGTCCACCTCGACCTCGCCGAGGATGGCGACGATCGGGACCATCAGCCGGGTCGGGGTCAGCGCCGCCAGCACCTCCGGCTCTGCCGTACGGTCCTGCGACCAGCGGGCGAGGGCCTCGGTCAGCGCCGGGTCCGCCGTGCCGTCGTCGTCGGAGAAGCCGGGATTCGGGATGCTCTTGCCGACGAACGCCGGGTTGGAGAAGTCTTTGCGGTCCACCCGGCCGACCCTATGCCACCACCGCCCGCCACCCGCATTTCCCCGCACGCCCCCTCGCAGGGCCCGTGCCCCGGATCCCTGCCGGGCCCGACGGAATCCCACGCGCAGGCCCTACCCAGCGGTAGTCCGCTGTGGCAACCTGCGCGCATGGTCATCCTCGTAACCCGCACTCCGGTATCCGACCGGCACCGGTACGACCGGGCCACCGCCCACCTGGACGGGCCGGTGGCCGTGGTGGACCTCGCCGCCTTCGACGCCAACGCCGCCGACCTGGTGCGCCGGGCGGGCGGCAAGCCCATCCGGGTGGCCAGCAAGTCGCTGCGCTGCCGGGCACTGCTGGACCGGGTGCTGGCCGTGGACGGCTTCGCCGGGGTGATGGGCTTCACCCTGGACGAGTCCCTCTGGCTGGCCCGCACCGGTGTGCGCGACGTGTTGCTCGCCTACCCCTCCAGCGACCGGGTCGGCTACGCCGAGCTGACGGCCGACCCGGAGCTGGCCCGCCGGGTCACCGTCGTGCTGGACGACCCGGCCCAGCTGGACCTGATCGACAGGGCCCGCTCCGGCGACGCCGAGGTGCGGGTCTGCCTGGAGCTGGACACCGCGCTGCACCTGCTCGGCGGGCGGGTCCGCGTCGGCGCCCGGCGCTCGCCGCTGCGCACCCCGGAGGAGCTGGGCGCCTTCGCCGAACTCGTCCAGCGGCGCCGGGGTTTCCGGGTGGTCGGTCTGATGGCGTACGAGGGGCACGTAGCCGGGGTGGGCGACCGGGTGCCGGGGCGGCCGGTGCGCTCGCAGCTGATCCGGCTGATGCAGGCGAAGTCCCGGACCGAGCTGGCCGAGCGGCGCGCGGCGGTGGTCCGGCGGCTGCAGCAGGTGGCCGAGCTGGAGTTCGTCAACGGCGGCGGCACCGGCAGCGTGGAGTCCACCGCGGCCGAGCGCGCCGTCACCGAGGTCGCCGCCGGCTCCGGGCTCTACGCGCCGCAGCTCTTCGACAACTACCGCTCCTTCCGGGGCCGTCCGGCCGCGCTGTTCGGCCAGCCGGTGGTGCGCCGCCCCGGTGTCGGGGTGGTGACGGTGCTGGGCGGCGGCTACCCGGCCTCCGGCGCCGCCGGACCGGACCGCTCGCCGGTGCCGTACCTGCCGGCGGGGCTGCACTACGACCCGATGGAGGGCGCGGGCGAGGTGCAGACCCCGCTGATCGGCCCGGCCGCCGACGACCTGCTGATCGGCGACCGGGTCTGGTTCCGGCACGCCAAGGCGGGCGAGCTGTGCGAGCGCTTCGCCGAACTGCACCTGATCGAGGGGGACCGGGTCGTCCGGAGCGTCCCCACCTACCGGGGTGAGGGAAGGACGTTCCTCTGACCGGCCGTCGATCTTGCCGCCCTGGACGACGTTGCCGTGGATTGCCGCCGTGTCGACGATCGACGGCGACCTGAACTTCCGACTCCGACCTTTCGCCGGTCTTAAGCGGGCCCGATGGGACACCTAACCACGGCGTCCCGTCGGGCCTTTGCGCTGCTCGAACGCCTACAGTGCGTCAACATCCGGGCCGCTCCCGGCTATTGCCTTATGGTCCAGACCAATCCTACGCTCTGGCCGGGGGTCCGCGATCCGGGCCGGCGGCCCCCGAGCGGGCAGGCGTGTCCGCTCCCCCACACCCGCCCGGAACGACGGCCGAGGAGTCCCCACCCCATGTCCATCAAGCGAAGTGCCCTGTCCGTCGGCGTGGTCGGCGCCGCGGTCCTCGCGGTGGCCGCGACCACCGCCGGCACCGCCGGCGCCCACGGCACCATGACCGGCCCGGTCAGCCGGGTCGCCGCCTGCTACGCCGAGGGCCCCGAGCACCCGGTGTCCCAGGTCTGCAAGGACCTCGTCGCCGCAGGCGGCACCCAGCCGTTGTACGACTGGAACGAGGTCAACATCGCCAACGCCAACGGCAACCACCAGGCGCTGATCCCGGACGGCCGGCTCTGCTCGGCCAACCGCGACAAGTACGCGGCCCTGGACTGGCCGCGCACCGACTGGCCGGCCACCCCGGTCAGCCCGGGCAGGTTCACCTTCCGGTTCCGCACCACCGCGCCGCACGTGGGCACCCAGACCGTCTACATCACCAGGCCGGGCTACGACCCCGCCAAGCCGCTGAAGTGGTCCGACCTCGACCCGACCCCGGTCGCCCAGGCGCAGGTCGACCGCACCGCCGTCAACGGGTACTACACCTACTCGGGCACCCTGCCGCAGCGCACCGGCCGCCAGCTGCTCTACACGATCTGGCAGCGCAGCGACAGCCCGGAGGCGTTCTACAGCTGCTCCGACGTCGACTTCGGCACGTCCGGCACCGCCGCCGGTGCCCCGGCCCTCTCCTCGCTCGCCGCCCCGGCCGCGCCCGGCGACGCCCAGATCGCCGCCGACGCGTCCAGGTCGACGGTCGCCCACCACGGCCACGGCGGGGATCCGAACGCCCCGGCCGGGCAGCCGCTCCCGACCAGTTCCGCGGCCGTGGCCGGCACTTCCGCCACCGGTCCGCTGCTGCTCGCCGGTGCCGCCGCGCTCGGCGTCGGCTGGGCCGGCATGGTGCTCCGGCGCCGTCGCGTCGAGGCTGTTCGACGCGACTCCTGACGCCGGACGACGCGGGGCCGGGCCGGCCCACCCCCGTCCGGTCCGGCTCCCGCGGCTCTCACGCCCGAACGAACGGCGACGGCCCACCTGGAGGGGATTCCCTCCCGGGTGGGCCGTCGCGGTGTGAGGAGCGGGTGGCTCAGGTGGTCTCGGTACCGGAGCCGTCGGGGCTGCTGCCACCGGAACCGGAACCGCCGCCGGAACCGCCGCCGGAGCCCGGCATGCCCGGGAGGCCCGGGATCTTGCCCTTGAAGTCGGCGATGCCCTTGACGATGGTGTCCATCACCCCGACGTCCGGTGCCTTGTCGGCGATGTCGAAGCCGAAGTGCACCGAGATCAGGTTCTTGCCGTCGCGGGACGGGAAGACCACGGTCTCCACGTAGCCGTTGTTGCCCTTGGCCGCGTCGACCTTCCAGCGGACCAGGTAGCCGTCCTGGCCGTTGACCTTCACGGCCTCGGACTTGAGCTCCTGGTGCCCGGTGATGTCGCCGTAGGCGTCCTTCGCGGCCTTGTCGATGTCGGCCTTCGCCGCCGCCTGGGCGTCCGTGCCGCCGCCGTCGATCCGGCCGGTGTTCACCCCGCCGAGGGTGCACTTGTCGGAGCCGTCCGGGCACTTGTAGTCGCCGACGGTCAGCGCGGCGTAGCCGTCGTCGGTGGTGCCCGCCTGCCAGCCGGAGGGGACGGGCAGCGTGAGGCCGTTCACCATGTCGATCGCCTTGTCGGCGCCCGGCCTGGCTTTGCCGCTGCCCTTCCCGCCGCCGTTCCCGTTCCCGCCGCCCTTGCCGCTGCCGCCGCCCTTGCCGCCGAGGCCGGGGAAGCCGAACAGCCCGTCGCCGCCGTCGTTGGGCGCCGGCTGGGGACGGGCGGCGCTGCGCTGCGAGCCGCCGTGCTTCCCGTCCATCGCCAGGTAGGTGATCCCCGAACCGGCGCCCAGGCCCAGCAGGGCGGCCACGGCGGTGGCCACGACCAGCCGGGAGGGCTTGCGCCAGGCCTTGCGCGGCGGCCGGCCGGGCGCGCCGTACGCGGTGCCGAAGGGCGGGGGCTCCGGGTAGCGGACCGTCGGCCCGCTGTCCAGGACCTCGCCCTCCAGCACCCTGGGCTGCTCCGCCGTCTCCGGCCCCGGGACCGCGGCGGCCGGGGGCTCCGACTGCGGGGCGTCCGAGGGTGCGGGCCGGGTGTCGGCCGTCCAGCCCTTGCCGTCCCACCAGCGCTGCGGTCTCGGGTCGCCGGTGTTCTTCGGGTCCGGGTACCACCCGGCGGGGATCTGCTCACTCACAGCAAAGAATCTAAAGGTAGCCGGATAAACGCGAAATCAGCGCAACCGGGGATTCCGCGGGTTTTCGATGAGATTACGGTGAGAAGCCACCGACGGCCCGGTACGGCCACCGGTGGCAGCCCACCCGCCGACCGCCTACAGCGGGGTGACGTACGCCCCGGAGATGCCGCCGTCCACCAGGAACTCGCTCGCGGTGATGAACGAGGAGTCGTCGCTCGCCAGGAAGGCCACCGCGGCGGCGATCTCCTCGGCCCTGGCGAACCGGCCGAGCGGGATGTGCACCAGCCGGCGGGCCGCCCGCTCCGGGTCCTCGGCCAACAGCTCGCGCAGCAGCGGGGTGTCCACCGGCCCGGGCGACAGCGCGTTCACCCGGATCCCCTCCCGGGCGAACTGCACGCCCAGCTCGCGGGACATCGCCAGCACCCCGCCCTTGGAGGCGGTGTACGAGATCTGCGAGGTGGCCGCGCCCATCCGGGCCACGAAGCTGGCGGTGTTGATGATCGAGCCGCGCCCGTGCCGGCGCATGTACGGCAGCGCGGCCTTGCAGCACAGGTAGACCGAGGTCAGGTTGACCTCCTGGACCCTGCGCCAGGCGTCCAGGCCGGTGGTCAGGATCGAGTCGTCCTCCGGCGGCGAGACGCCCGCGTTGTTGAAGGCGACGTCCACGCTGCCGTAGGTCTCGTACGCCTCGTCGAACATCGCCTCGACCATGTACGGGTCGGTGACGTCGGTGTGCACGAACAGCCCGCCGACCTCCTTGGCGGCCGCCCGCCCGGTCTCCTCGTCCAGGTCCGCACAGACCACCTTGGCGCCCTCGGAGGCGAGTCGGCGGGCGGCCGCCAGGCCGATCCCGCTGCCCGCGCCGGTGACCACGGCGGTGCGGCCGACCAGGCGGCGGCAGAGGACGTCGCCGTCACTCGTCGAACCGGCGCTCATCGGACTGTCACTCCTCGCTGTGGATGAAGACGTTCTCGGTCCAGTGAAGTGGCGCAGCGAGGAATGCGGGTCGGGCTGCCCGGCGAGTCGGCCATGCCTCACATCCGTTCGAAGGATCGGTAGCGCTCCCAGTCGGTGACGGCCCCGTCGTAGGCGGCCTGCTCGACCCGGGCCATGTTCAGGTAGTGCTCGACCACGTCGTCGCCGAAGGCCGTCCGGGCCAGCTCGCTCTGCCCCCACAACTCGGCGGCCTCGCGCAGCGATCCGGGCACCCGGGGGTACTCCTCCACCGCGTAGGCGTTGCCCAGGCAGGGCGCGGGCAGATCGAGCTTGCGCTGCAGGCCGTGCAGGCCGGCCGCGATCATCCCGGCCACCGCGAGGTACGGGTTGACGTCACCGCCGGGCACCCGGTTCTCCATCCGCAGGCCCGGGCCGTGGCCGACCACCCGGTAGGCGCAGGTGCGGTTGTCCCGGCCCCAGGCGACGGCCGTCGGGGCGAAGGAGCCGGGGCGGTAGCGCTTGTAGGAGTTGATGTTCGGCGCGTACAGCAGGCTGAACTCGCGCAGTGCGACGAGCTGCCCGGCCAGGAAGTGGCGCATGGTGTCGGTCATCCGGCCGTCCCGGTCGGCGAAGGCGGGTGCGCCGACGGCGTCGCGCAGCGACAGGTGGATGTGGCAGCTGTTGCCCTCGCGCTCGTCGTACTTGGCCATGAAGGTGAGGGCGCAGCCCTGTTGGGCGGCGATCTCCTTGGCGCCGGTCTTGTAGACGCTGTGCTGGTCGCAGGTGGTGAGGGCGTCGGCGTAGCGGAAGGCGATCTCGTGCTGGCCGAGGTTGCACTCGCCCTTGGCGGACTCGACGGCCAGCCCGGCGCCGGCCATCTCGTTGCGGATCCGGGACAGCAGCGGTTCGACCCGGGCCGTGCCGAGCATCGAGTAGTCGACGTTGTAGAGGTTGGCCGGGGTCAGGCCGCGGTAACCGCCCAGCCAGGCCTGCTCGTAGGTGTCGCGGAAGACCAGGAACTCCAGTTCGGTGCCGATGTCCGCGGCCAGGCCGTACTCGGCGAGCCGGGCGATCTGACGGCGCAGCAGTTGGCGCGGGGCGGCGTCCACCGGGTGGCCGCCGTGCCGGGCCAGGTCGGCGGTGACCTGGGCGGTGCCGGGCTGCCAGGGGGTCAGCCGCAGGGTGCCGAGGTCGGGGCGCATCGCGAAGTCGCCGTAGCCGGTGGCCCAGGAGGAGAAGGCGTAGCCGTCCACGGTGTTGAGGTCCACGTCCACGGCCAGCAGGTAGTCGCAGGCCTCGGCGCCGTTCTCCGCCACCTCGTCGAGGAAGAAGCGGGCGGCGAACCGTTTCCCCTGCAGGCGCCCCTGCATGTCGGTGAAGGCGAGCGCGACGGTGTGCACCTCGCCCGCGTCCACCAGGATGCGCAGCTCGTCCAGGGTCAGTGGCGGCCGGGGCCGCGATCCCGCGGCGGCGTTCTCGGGCATGCCGGAACCCTCCTCGTCGATCACTCTTCGAGATCAAGCGGTCACAGCGAACCGTACGGCCTGCGGCTTGCGGGGCGGAAGAGGGCGGACGGGTGTGGCGCGCCGACGCGCGTGATTGACGGGGTACCGGACGGTGCGGGTGGAGAATGCCCGCCATGGATCGCAGGCCTTTCATCGGTGTCAGCACCTACCTGGTCGACGCGAGTTGGAGCGACTGGCGGGGCCGTCGCGTCGCCCTGGTGCCGGAACGGTACACCGCGTACGTGCAGGCGTCCGGCGGCATCGCCGTCCTGCTGCCGCCGGACGCCCCCGAGCGCGCGCCCGAGGTGCTCGCCCGGCTCGACGCCCTCGTCATCGCCGGCGGGCCGGACCTCGACCCGGCTTACTACGGGGAGCCGGCCCACCCGTTGACCGACATCGCCTCGCCGGAGCGGGACGTCTGGGAGGTCGCCCTGCTGCGCGGCGCCCTGGCGGCGGGCATGCCCGTGCTGGGCATCTGCCGGGGGATGCAGGTTCTGAACGTGGTGTGCGGGGGGACGCTGGTGCAGCACCTGCCGGACGTCGTGGAGGTCGACGTCCACGGCGGTTCGCCGGGCTGCTACGGCGCCCACCTGGTGCGGCCGGTGCCCGGGACGCTGGTGGGCGGGCTGCTCCCGGAGAGCGAGCTGGAGGTGCCGACCTTCCACCACCAGGCGGTCGGCCGGCTCGGCGCGGGCCTGCGGGTGAGCGCCCTCGCCCCGGACGGGACGGTGGAGGCCGTCGAGGGGCCGGGGTTCACGGTGGGGGTGCAGTGGCACCCGGAACAGGGCGACGACCTGCGGGTGATGCGGGCCCTCGTCCGGGCTGCCACCGCTTCGGCGCTGGACGCGGTGCCGCTGGACGCTGCGGCGCTGGACGCGGTGGCGCTCGGCTGAGCGGGAAGCAAGCGGGAACTGAGCGGGAACTGAGCGGCAACGACAACGGTCACCAGTACAGCCTTTGGATCTTTGTCGATTCTGCGGTTCACTTCGAGTGCGGGGCGATCGCGCCGCCGACTCCCACCCGTGCGCCCAGAGAGGACTTCGATGGCCGGGCACGAGCACTCCCATGACGATCATGTACATGACCATCAGAACGGGCCCCGCCACAGCCACGACCAGGGGCGCGGGCACGGGCACGGAGGGCACGGGGGCCACTCGCACGGCGTCGCCGCCGACGCCGACCGCCGCTGGCTGGTCAGCGCCCTCGCCCTGATCGTCGTCTTCATGGCCGGCGAGGTCGTGGTCGGCTTCGCCGCCCGCTCGCTGGCCCTGATCTCCGACGCGGCGCACATGCTCACCGACGCCGCCTCGATCGTGCTCGCCCTGGTCGCCATGCGGCTCGCCGCCCGCCCGGCCCGCGGCGGCTACACGTACGGGCTCAAGCGCGCCGAGATCCTCTCCGCGCAGGCCAACGGCGTGACGCTGCTGGTGCTGTCGGCCTGGCTGGGCTACGAGGCGATCACCCGGCTGATCGAGCCGCCCGAGGTCACCGGCTCGCTGGTGCTGGCCACCGCGCTGATCGGGATCGTGGTCAACCTCGCCGCCGCCTGGTGCATGTCGAAGGCCAACCGCAGCTCGCTGAACGTCGAGGGTGCCTTCCAGCACGTGCTCACCGACCTGTACGCCTTCATCGCCACCGCCGTGGCCGGTGTGGTCATGCTGACCACCGGCTTCGTCCGGGCCGACGCCATCGCCTCGCTGATCGTGGTCGCGCTGATGCTCAAGGCGGGCGTCGGGCTGGTCCGGGACTCCGGGCGGATCTTCCTGGAGGCCGCCCCCGCCGGGATCGACCCGGACGCGGTGGCCGACCGGCTGGTCGCCGAGCCGCTGGTCGAGGAGATCCACGACCTGCACATCTGGGAGATCACCTCCAACCAGCCGGCCTTGTCCGCGCACATCCTGGTCACCCCCGGCGGCGACTGCCACGCCGTCCGGCGGGAACTGCAGCGCCGGCTGGCCGCGGAGTACGGCATCACTCACAGCACCCTCCAGGTCGACCACGTCGGCGAGGACGAGGCGGGCGCGCTGCTGCAGATCGCCGGCCCCGGCGAGCCCCCGGCCGAGCACTGCGCCGACGCCCACGGCCCGGTGCACCGCGCCGGACCGCACGAGCACTGAGAACCGGGTCTTCGTCAGCGCGGTGCGGCATGATCTGAGGCGTGACCGCACCGCGACTGATGCTGCTCGACTCCGCCAGCCTGTACTTCCGGGCCTACTTCGGCGTACCGGACACCCTGCGCTCGCCGCAGGGTGAGCCGGTCAACGCCGTCCGCGGCCTGCTGGACTTCATCGCCCGGCTGGTCCACGACCACCGGCCCGACGAACTCGTCGCCTGCACGGACGCCGACTGGCGCCCCCAGTGGCGGGTGGACCTCGTCCCCTCCTACAAGACCCACCGGGTCGCCGAGGCGGCCGTCGACGGCGAGGAGGAGGTGCCGGACACCCTCGCCCCGCAGGTCCCGGTGATCGAGCAGGTGCTCGACGCCCTCGGCATCGCCCGGGTCGGCTCCCCCGGCTACGAGGCGGACGACGTCATCGGCACCCTCACCGCCCGCGCGAAGGGCCCGGTGCAGATCGTCACCGGCGACCGCGACCTCTTCCAACTGGTCGACGACGCACGGCAGATCACCGTCCTCTACCCGGTCAAGGGCATGGGCAACCTGCAGACCACCGACGACGCGCTGCTGCTGGGGAAGTACGGCGTTCGCGGCGCCCAGTACGCCGACATGGCCGCGCTGCGCGGCGACCCGTCCGACGGCCTGCCCGGCGTCAAGGGCATCGGCGAGAAGACCGCCGCCCAGCTGATCAACGAGTACGGCGACCTCGCCGGCATCCGCGCCGCAGCCGCCGACCCCCTCTCCAAGCTCACCCCGGCCCGCCGCAAGAACATCCTCGAAGGCGCCGCCTACCTCGACGTCGCCCCCACCGTCGTCCGCGTCGCGACCGACGTCCCCCTCCCCGCCTTCGACCCCGCCCTCCCCACCGAACCCCTCGACCCCATGACCCTCGAAGCCCTCGCCACCCGCTGGGGCCTCGGCACCTCCCTCACCCGCCTCCTCGACACCCTCGCGGCCGCTTAGGGGGTGCACCCCGATTACGTCCCGGGGGCGACGGGTGGTGGCGAGCGGTCCGGACGCCGAAGGGCCCGCACGTTCGAGGTGAACGTGCGGGCCCGTGCTGCTGCTGGCTAGCCCACGGAGGAGTAGGCGATGATGCCGCGCCGGAGACCGTCGACGGCCTTGCGGGCGGTCTTGCGGAGTTCGGGATCCTGGGCGGCGGCGTCCTGGATCTGGCCGAGGACGTCGATGAGTTGCTTGGTCCAGCGGACGAAGTCGCCGGCCGGCATGTCGGCGTCGCGCAGGACCTGGTCGAGGTTGTGGCCCAGGGCCCAGCGGTAGGCGGCCCAGGCGAAGCCGAGATCGGGTTCGCGCTGGCCGACGCCCTCGGCGGTGTTGATCCGGTGCTGCTCCTCCAGGGCGTCGAGGTGGCCCCAGATGCGGACCATCTGGCCGAGCGCCTCCTTGGCCGCGCCCTCCGGCACTCGGGGGGCGCCGGCGTCGTCGGACTGGCGCGACTCGTAGACCAACGCCGAGGCGCAGGCGGCGAGTTCGGCGGCGGCCAGGCCGCTCCAGACGCCCTCGCGGATGCACTCGGAGGCGAGCAGGTCGAGCTCGCCGTAGAGCCGCCCGAGGCGCTTGCCGTCGTCGGTGACGGTGTCGCCCCGGAGGTAGCCGAGGTCGGTGAGCAGCGCGCAGACCCGGTCGAACGTGCGGGCGATGGTGTGGGTGCGGGAGCGCATCCGGCGTTCCAGCAGTTCGGTGTCGCGGTGCAGCCGGTGGTAGCGCTCGGCCCAGCGGGCGTGGTCCTCGCGGTCGGTGCAGCCGTGGCACGGGTGCTGGCGCAGTTCGGTGCGCAGCCGGGTGATCTCCGGGTCGTCGGCGGCGGCCGCGCGGCCGCGC
Organism: Kitasatospora sp. NPDC059648; assembly: GCF_042734825.1. Taxonomy (NCBI): domain Bacteria; kingdom Bacillati; phylum Actinomycetota; class Actinomycetes; order Kitasatosporales; family Streptomycetaceae; genus Kitasatospora; species Kitasatospora sp. NPDC059648. The sequence goes on from NZ_JBHWDU010000027.1 coordinate 56,642, forward strand.
CGGAACCGCTCGGGTTCGAGGTGGCCGGCCTTGGTGCGCAGCGCGGAGGCGAGGTCGCGCCGGGACTGGGGGCTGCGCGGGTTGAAGGACTTGGGGATGCGCACCCGCTCGATCGCGGCGACCGGGTGCGGGAAGTCGATCATCGCGAGCCGCTTGACCTGCCGTTCGGCGGTGAGCACCACCGGGCGCGGGCCGTCCTGGAAGTCGGGGTGGCGCGGGCCGCCCCGGCCGGAGCGGCTGACCGGCGGCAGCCCCGGGTCGAGGACCAGGGCGAGGCCGGCGAACTTGCCGGTGGGGACGTGGATGACGTCGCCCGGCTTGAGCTGCTCGATGGACTCGACGGCGGCGGCCCGGCGCTGGGTGGTGCCCTCGCGGGCCAGCTCGTTCTCGCGGTCCTTGAGCCGGCGGCGCAGCTCCATGTACTGGTCGAAGTCGCCGAGGTGGCAGGTCATCGACTCGCGGTAGCCCTCCAGCCCCTCCTCGTTGCGCTGCACCTGGCGGGCGATGCCGACCACCGAGCGGTCCGCCTGGAACTGGGCGAAGGAGGTTTCGAGCAGCTCGCGCGAGCGGTGCCGGCCGAACTGGGAGACCAGGTTGACGGCCATGTTGTAGGACGGCCGGAACGAGGACTTGAGCGGGTAGGTGCGGGTGCCCGCCAGGCCCGCCAGGGCCTCCGGGTCGAGGCCGCGCTGCCAGAGCACCACGGCGTGGCCCTCGATGTCGATGCCGCGCCGCCCGGCCCGGCCGGTGAGCTGGGTGTACTCACCGGGGGTGATGTCGGCGTGGGTCTCGCCGTTCCACTTGACCAGCTTCTCCATGACCACGGAGCGAGCGGGCATGTTGATGCCGAGGGCCAGGGTCTCGGTCGCGAAGACGGCCTTGACCAGGCCCTTCACGAAGAGTTCCTCGACGACCTCCTTGAACCGCGGCAGCATCCCGGCGTGGTGGGCGGCGATGCCGCGCTCCAGCCCGTCCAGCCATTCGAAGTAGCCGAGGACGTGCAGGTCCTCGTCGGGGATGTCGGCGCAGCGCTCCTCGACGATGGCGCGGACCAGGGCGCGGTCGGCGTCCTTGTTGAGCCTCAGGCCGGAGCTGAGGCACTGCTGGACGGCGGCCTCGCAGCCGGCCCGGCTGAAGATGAAGGTGATCGCGGGCAGCAGGCCCTCGGCGTCGAGCCGGTCGATGACGTCGACCCGGCCCGGCGTCCAGACCCGGCCCGGGCGGCCGTTGGGCATCGAGCGGCCCCGGCCGCGGCCGAAGCGGTCGCGCGGGTTGCGGTCGAGCTCGGAGCGGGCGAGCCGGACCAGCTCGGGGTTGACGGCCTTGCCGGGGTTCTTGAGGCTGTTCTTGGGGCGGCCGTCCCGGTCGGGGTTGGCGAACAGGTCGTACATCCGGTTGCCGGCCATCACGTGCTGCCACAGCGGCACCGGGCGGGTCTCGGAGACGATCACCTTGGTGCCGCCGCGGACGGTGTCCAGCCAGTCGCCGAACTCCTCGGCGTTGGAGACGGTCGCGGAGAGCGAGACGAGGGTGACCGACTCGGGGAGGTGGATGATGACCTCCTCCCAGACGGCGCCGCGGAAGCGGTCGGCGAGGTAGTGCACCTCGTCCATGACGACGTAGCCGAGGCCGTCGAGGGTGCTGGAGCCCGCGTAGAGCATGTTGCGCAGCACCTCGGTGGTCATGACCACCACGGGGGCGTCGCCGTTGACGGTGTTGTCGCCGGTGAGCAGGCCGACCTTGGCGGCGCCGTAGCGCTTGACCAGGTCGCCGTACTTCTGGTTGGACAGCGCCTTGATCGGCGTGGTGTAGAAGCACTTGCGGCCCGCGGCGAGGGCCAGGTGGACGGCGAACTCGCCGACGATGGTCTTCCCGGAACCGGTGGGGGCGGCGACCAGCACGCCCGATCCGGCCTCCAGCGTCTCGCAGGCCTCCAGCTGGAAGTCGTCCAGCGGGAAGTCGTACAGCTGCTGGAAGCCGTACAGGGCGGAGGCCTGCTCCTTGGCCCGGCGACGGCTGGCCGCGTACGCCTCGGCGGGGCTGAGCTCCCGGTCTTCCTGGGGCTCTGGATCGGGGGTGTTCATCGCCGTCCGGGTGTGGTTGGTGTGATCTCGCATCTCAGCGAGAGGTTACCCGGGTGGAGTGACATCGATAGCACCGTTTTCCGCGCGAGGAGATCACTCCTCTCCCAGATCCATAGTTGCAAATGTCTTCAACTGATCAGAAGAGAGCCAGATCCGAACGTCTCCGGTCATCTGCGGTGGACTGCGGGGATCGCTCCCTACCGTCGAGTGCCACGGCACCCGCGGGTGCCCCGGTCACCGACTCACGGGAGGACAGCCACGATGGCGAACCTGGAGATGTCCCTCAAGGAAGCCATGGCGATCGACGGCGCGATCGGCGTCGCCCTGGTCGACTACGGCAGCGGGATGGCCCTCGGCAGCCTCGGCGACGGCGGCGAGATGGACCTCAACGTCGCCGCGGCCGGCAACACGGACGTGGTCCGCGCCAAGATGCGAACGATGGAGATGCTCAACCTGCACGACAACGAGATCGAGGACATCCTGATCAGCCTGACCAACCAGTACCACATGGTCCGGCCGATCACGACGCCCAGCGGGCGGGGCCTGTTCCTGTTCCTCGCCCTCAACCGCAGCCGCTCCAACCTCGCGATGGCCCGCCACCAGCTGAAGCGGATCGAACTCGCGCTGGAGATCTGAGCCCGCCGACACCAGGGAAGGGGGGCCTCGTGACGGTAGCGCTCTACCAGGCGAAGGCCGAGTTCTTCCGGATGCTCGGCCATCCCGTCCGGATCCGGGTGCTGGAGCTGCTCCAGGCCGGACCGATGCCCGTCCGCTGTCTGCTCGCCGAGCTGGGGGTCGAGGCCTCCAGCCTGTCCCAGCAGCTCGCGGTGCTGCGCCGGTCCGGCATCGTCACCGCCACGCGGGAGGGCAGCACGGTGGTCTACGCGCTGGCCGGCGGCGACGTCACCGACCTGCTGCGGGCAGCCCGGCGGATACTCACCGGGCTGCTCGCCGACCGGGACGTCCTGCTCGCGGAACTGCGGGCGGCCGGCGACTGACCCTTCAGTCCTTCAGCAGCTCCGCCAGCCCGTCCGCGAGCCGCTCGTACTCCGCCGCCCGGTTGTACAGCTGGGCGCTGACCCGCAGCACCCCGCCGCCGGCCCACGGCCGGACCGCCACCCGGACGCCGAGCCGCTGCCAGACCCCGGTCACCAGCGCCCGGGCGGACTCCTCGGTGTCGAACCGGCCCTGCGGCAGCCGTACGGCGCGCATCCACACCCCGGGAGTCGCGGGCAGCGCCCGTAGGCCCGCGCGCTCGACCAGCACCCGCTGGCCGTACGCGGCCAGCGAGGAGTTGTGCGCGGCGACCGCCTCCGTGCCCAGCTCGCGCAGCAGCTCGAAGCCGGCCGGGGCGGCCAGCCAGGGGGTGTAGTCGCAGGTGCCGCGCCACTCGACGCTGTACGGGAAGCCCCGGTGGTGCTCCCAGGACAGTGCGAGCGGGCGCACCCGGGCCGTCCACTCGGGGCGGACGGACAGGACGCCGGTGGCCCGCGGGGCGAAGGCCCACTTGTGCAGGTTGCCGAACCAGAAGTCGGCGTCCGGGTCGACCGGATCCGGCACCATGCCGGGCGCGTGGGCACCGTCGACCAGGGTGGTCACCCCGCGCTCGCGCAGCTCGGCGACCAGGTCCGGGGAGGCGACGGTACGGGCGGTGGGCGAGGTGATCCGGTCCAGGACCGCGACGGTGGTGCGCCCGTCCACCGCGGCGAGCACCGCCTCCCGGACGGCCCGCTCGTCCGGGGCGTCCACCGGCAGCGCGGCCACCACCAGTTCGGCACCGGCTTCGGCGGCCCTGCGGGCGGCGGCCTGAGTGACGGCGCCGTAGCCGTGGTCGGTGACCAGGATCCGGTCGCCGGGGGCGAAGGGGATGCTGTCCAGGGCGATCGCGGCCGCCTCGGTGACGTTGGCGACCATCGCCAGCCGGTCCGGGTCGGTGCCCAGGTCCGCGGCGATCCGCCGCCGGGCCGCGGCGATCCGGTCGGGCAGGTCGGCGAAGAAGAGGTCCGGGTCCAGCTCGTGCTCGGTGCGCAGCGCCTCCTGCGCGCGCTGGACCGGGAGCGGCACGGCACCGAAGGAGCCGTGGTTCAGGTGCGCGGTCCGCGACGAGACGCTGAACAGGCCCTCGGCGGCGGGCAGTGGGACGGGGGGTTCAGCGCTGCTCAGGTCCTCGGTCACTACGGCCTCCCCTTGTGATGTGTGACATTTCATATCACTCTAGCGGTCGCGGACCGACGATCCGTTGAGTCCGCGCGGGCCGGACTGGGAGACTCCGCACAACCGCCGCCCGGACCGGGCGGCTCGGCGGGACGGGGAGAGCACGGGGATGAGGATCACGAGACCTGGCCCGACCGGCGGGCGGCAGTGGACCCCGCTGACGGCGGCCAACGCGGGCCTCGCCTTCGGGCTGGAGCTCGCCATGCTGGCGGCGCTCTGCTACTGGGGGTTCAGGACCGGATCCACCCCGGCCGTCCGACTGCTGCTGGGGATCGGGGCGCCCGCCCTGGCGGCCACCGTCTGGGGCCTGTTCCTGGCCGCCGGCGGGCCGAAGTTCCCCCAGCCGCTGGCGGTGGAGATCTCGCTCAAGGTGCTGGTCCTGGAGACGGCGGCGCTCGCGCTGCATGCCTCCGGCCGGTCCGCCCTGGCGGTGGTCTTCGCGGTCCTGGCGGTGGTCAGCGTGACCGTGGAGTACACCGCGAACTGACGCGCTGCGGACGTACGGAAAGGGCCCCGGATCCCCCCGACGAAAAGGATCCGGGGCCGGACTTCGAGGGCCGGACTTCGAGGGGCCGGACCACTCCGGGCCCCTCCGCATGCGCCCGGCTACCGCACCCGGCGGGCGGTGAGCGCGGCCGTCCCCAGTCCGAACACGGTGATCGCGGCGATCCCGAAGGTCATGTAGCGCGCCGCCTCGACCGGCCCGCCCGTACCGAGGTTGACCAGGGTCCCGGCCAGCGCCGAGGTCACCGAGAAGGAGATCAGCTGGGTGGTGTTGATCGCCGCCGCGGCCTTGCCGCCCTCCGCCGGGTCGTCGCTGCTGCGCATCGCGGCGACGCTCAGGTGCGGGAAGGCCAGCCCGATGCCGCCACCGGCGACGAACAGCGCCAGCGCCCACAGCACCACGCGCGGCCCGGAGGCGTGCTCGGCCTGCAGCAGCCCGTAGACCACCAGGCCGCCGACCAGGACCAGCGGGGCGGAGCGGATCGCCCGGGCCCGGCCGCGCGCCGACCCGATGCCGACGCTGAACAGCTGCGCCGCCGTCCAGCCCGCCGACACCGAGGCGCCGAGGAAGCCGGCCAGCAGCGGGCCGAGGCCGCCCAGCTCCTGCCCGAACAGCGGGATGAAGTTCTCCGCCACCACGCCCGCGCACAGCACCGCGACGGTCAGGTAGAGCCACTTCAGCGAGCCGCCGGCCCGGTAGGTCCGCTGCGGCAGCACCGTCGCCCCGCCGCGCCGCTCGGCCGCCACGAAGCCCACCAGCAGCGCCAGCCCGGCACCGATGCAGACCGCCGTCGCCCAGCCGGTCGGAACGGTCGAGCTGATGCTGAAGGCGGCCGCCGCCAGGGTGAGCAGCAGCAGCGAGGGCAGCGGCACCGGCCCGCTCCCCGATCCCGGCCCCGACCCCGACCCCGACCCCGGCTCCGGCCGCCCGGGCAGCACCCGACGGGCCAGCCCGGCCAGCACCAGCGCGGCGAGCAGCAGCAGGACGTACGCCCAGCGCCAGCCGCCGAGCTGGGCGAACAGCCCGCCGAGCGAGGGCCCGACCATCGTGCCGACGCCCCACATCGCGGAGACCAGCCCGGCCGCCCGGGTCCACAACCGCTCCGGCAGCGCGCTTCGGATCACCGCGTAGCCGAGCCCGGCCACCAGCCCGCCGCCGAGGCCCTGGACGACCCGGCCGAGGATCAGCGCGGCCATCGACGGGCCGGCCGCGTTGAGCACCGCGCCCGCGCCGAACACCAGGAAGCCCAGGACGTACGCCCGGGCGGCGCCCAGCCGGTCGAGCAGCCGGCTGACCAGCATCGAGGCGATCACGGCCGCCGTCAGGAAGCCGGTGGCGACCCACGCGTAGTACCGCCCACCGCCGATGTCGGCCACGATCGAGGGCATCAGCGCCGCGGTGAGGTAGACGTTCATCGCGTACAGCGCGACCCCGCCGGCCAGGATCGACGCGGCGGCGGCGTGGTGGCGGGAGAAGAGTTCGCGCCACCCTCCGGAGACCCCGGCGGTCGGCGACTGCGTTGGGTAACTGTGCTGCCCGGCAACGGTCGTGGCGGTCTTCACCGTGGTTGATTCGATCACGTTCGATAGGCTAGGACTTCAACAGAACTTGAAGTCAAGGAGCGGCCATGACCACGGCACCGGTGGATCTGATGAGCGTCGGCGAGGTGGCCCGGCGGGCCGGTATCGCCACCTCCGCGGTGCGCTTCTACGAGGATCAGGGGCTGATCTCCTCCGAGCGGTCAGCGGGAAACCAGCGTCGCTACCGGCGGCACGTGCTGCGCCGCATCTCGCTCATCCTGGTCGCCAAACGGCTCGGCATCCCGCTCGCCGAGGTCGCCGAGGTGTTCACCGGCCTGCCCGAGGACCGGATGCCCGGCAAGCACGACTGGGAGCGGATCTCGCGCCGATGGGCCGAACAACTACGCGCTCGCCGCGACGAGTTGGAGCGGCTGGAGGCCGAGCTTACCGGCTGCATCGGCTGCGGCTGCGTGTCGCTGCGCCGCTGCCGGGTGCTCAACCCGGGCGACGAGCTCGCCACCGAGGGGCCGGGGCCGCGGCTGCTGCTGCCGCACGAGGAGCAGTAGCGGCGCTCCGGCGCTGGTACCCGGTCGGACACGGCCCTCGTGAGGTTCCCCGCCGCGTCCGACCGGGGGCTTGTGACGGCCGCTGGCCCGCGGCCCCGCGGCCCCGCGGAACTCCCCGCCGGACAGGCCCTCAGGCCTCCGGGAAGTGGCAGGCGGCCTGGCGGCCGCCCGTCCCGACGACCTCCAGCAGCGGCCGCTCCGTCCGGCAGCGCTGCTGCGCCTTCGGGCAGCGCGGGTGGAAGCCGCACCCGGTGGGCGGGTCGGCCGGGCTCGGCGGGTCGCCGAGCAGCACGATCCGCTCCCGGGCCCGTTCGGCCGCCGGGTCCGGCAGCGGGACGGCGGACAGCAGCGCCCGGGTGTACGGGTGCGCCGGGTTGCCGTACACCTCGGCCTTGTCGCCGATCTCCACGATCCGGCCCAGGTACATCACCGCGACCCGGTCGCAGACCCGCTTGACCACCGAGAGGTCGTGCGCGATGAACACGTACGCCAGGCCCAGTTCCCGCTGCAACTGCTCCATCAGGTTGACCACTTGGGCCTGGACGGAGACGTCCAGCGCGGAGACCGGCTCGTCCGCGATCACCAGCTTCGGCGAGGTGGCCAGCGAGCGGGCGATGCCGATCCGCTGCGCCTGGCCGCCGGAGAACTCGTGCGGGTAGCGGTCGAGGTGCTCGGGGATCAGCCCGACCAGCTCCATCAGTTCGGCCGCCCGGGTGTGCGCCTCCTCGGCGCCCGCGCCCTGGACGAGCAGCGGTTCGGAGATGATCCGGGCCACCGTCTGCCGGGGGTTGAGCGAGGAGTACGGGTCCTGGAAGACCATCTGCAGGTGCCGCCGGTGCGGCCGCAGCCGGGCCTGGGAGAGGCCGCCGATCTCGGTGCCGTCGAAGGTGACGGTGCCCGAGGTCGGGTCGAGCAGCCGGACGATCATCCGCCCGGTGGTGGACTTGCCGCAGCCGGACTCGCCGACCAGGCCCAGCGTCTCGCCCGCGCCGAGGTCGAAGCTCACCCCGTCCACGGCCCGGATCGGCGCACCGGCCCGGCCGGTGCGCCCGCGCCGCCCGGCGAAGGTCTTCACCAAGTCCCTTACGGAGAGCAGTGGTTCGGCCATCAGACGATCCCTTCCGGCACCAGGGGCAGATGGCAGGCGGCCAGGTGGCCGGCGGCGGGCGGGCCGAAGCGGTCGAGCGGCGGGCGCTCGGCCAGGCAGCGGGCGTGCTCCTCGGCGGACGCGGCGGTGGTGCGGGCGCAGCGCGGGGCGAAGGAGCAGCCGGGGGCGGGGGCGAGCAGTGACGGCGGGCTGCCGGGGATGGCCCGCAGCGGGGCGTCGTCGGTGTCGTCCAGCCGCGGCAGCGAGTCCAGCAGGCCGCGGGTGTACGGGTGCGCGGGCGCGGCGAACAGCCTTTCCGCCGGGGCCTGTTCGGCCGCTCGGCCGCCGTACATGACCAGCACCTCGTGGGCGACCCGGGCGACCACGCCCAGATCGTGGGTGATCATCACGACGCCGAGGCCGCGGTCCTGCTGGATCCGGGCGATCAGGTCGAGGATCTGCGCCTGGACGGTGACGTCCAGGGCGGTGGTGGGCTCGTCGGCGATCAGCAGGTCGGGTTCGCAGGCGAGCGCCATGGCGATCATGACGCGCTGGCGCATTCCGCCGGAGAACTGGTGCGGGTACTCGTCCACCCGGCGGGCCGGTTCCGGGATGCCGACCTCGGCCAGCATCTCGATCGCCTTGGCGCGTCCGGCCTTCCGGCCGGCCCGGAAGTGCACCCGGTAGTGCTCGGCGATCTGCTCGCCGACGGTGTAGAAGGGGTGCAGGCTGGACAGCGGGTCCTGGAAGATCATCGCGATCCGGCGGCCCCGGACGGCGCCCAGCTCCCGCTCCCCCAGTCCGGTCAGCTCCTGTCCGTGGAGCCGGATCGAGCCGCTGACGGCGGCCCCCCGGTGCAGCCCCATGACGGCCAGCGAGGTGACCGACTTCCCGCTGCCGGACTCGCCGACCAGCCCGAGGGTGCGCCCGGCCTCGACGGCGAAGGAGATGCCGTCCACGGCCCGGACGGTGCCGCGCGGGGTTTCGAAGGCGACCTTGAGGTCCTCGACCTCCAGCAGGAGGGCCATCTCAGTACCTCACTCTCGGGTCGACGTACGCGTACAGCACGTCGACCAGCAGGTTCGCGGCGACGATGAAGGTGGCCGCGAGCAGGGTGACACCGAGGATCACCGGCTGGTCGGAGCGCACCAGCGCGTCGTAGAACAGCCGCCCGACGCCGGGCAGTCCGAAGATCGACTCGGTGATGACGGCGCCGGCCAGCAGCCCGCCGAGGTCCATCCCGAAGATGGTCAGGATCGGCGTCATCCCGGAGCGCAGCCCGTGTTTGACCGTCACCGTGCGCGGCGGCAGCCCCTTCGCCCGGGCGGTGCGGATGTACGGCTCGGCCATCGCCTCGATCATCGAGTTGCGGCTCTGCCGGGCGTACATGGCCGCGTACAGCAGGGCGAGGGCGATCCAGGGCAGCAGCAGGTTGGAGGCCCAGGCGGCCGGACCGTCGGTGAACGCGTGGTACGACGGGTACGGCAGCAGCCCGGCCGTCCTGACCACGCCCCAGATCAGCATGATCGAGGTGAAGTAGACCGGCAGCGAGGCCGCCCCGACCGAGAACACCATCAGCGCCCTGTCGACGGCCTTGCCCTTGCGCAGCGCCGAGGTGACGCCCGCGCCCAGGCCGAGGACCAGCCAGAGCACGGAGGCGCCGACGGCCAGCGAGACGGAGACCGGCAGGCGGTCGGTGAGCAGCCCCCAGACCGGCAGCGAGTACTCGTAGGAGTAGCCGAGGCAGGGGAAGCCGCAGTGGGTGGCGGCGGTCCCGGTGCCGTAGTCGCGTCCGGCGAAGATGCCGGTCACGTAGGTGGCGAACTGTTCCCAGACCGGCTTGTCCAGGCCCATCGCGGCCTTGACCTCGGCGACCCGCTCGGGGCTGCAGGTCTTGCCGCAGGCCGCCACCGCCGGGTCGGCGGGCAGCAGGTAGAAGATGGTGAAGGTGATCGCGCAGATCGCCAGCAGGATGCCGAGCGCGCCGAGCAGCCGGCGGCCGAGGTAGAGGATCACGACCGCCCTCCCCTGGGGTCGAGGATGTCGCGCAGCGCGTCGCCGAGCAGGGTGAAGGCGAGCACGGCGAGGAACAGGAAGGCCGTCGGGATCAGGAAGTAGGTCGGGTCGGTCTCGTAGAAGCTGATGCTCTCGGCGATCATCTGGCCCCAGGAGGGGGTCGGCGGACGCACACCCACGCCGAGGTAGCTCAGCGCGGCCTCGGTGGCGATCATGCCGGGCACCAGCAGCGTGGTGTAGGCGATGACCGGGCCGGAGACGTTCGGGAGGATCTCCCGGGTGAGGATCCGCCAGGAGCGGGCGCCGCCGACCTTGGCGGCCTCGACGTACTCGCGGTGCTTGAGCGAGAGGGTCTGGCCGCGCACCACCCGGGCGATGCCGGGCCAGGTGAACAGTCCGATCACCAGGGTGATCAGCAGGATCCGGTTGACGTCCTTTGCGACCGACATCATCGAGATCATGAAGATCAGCGAGGGGAAGGACATGGTCAGGTCCATCAGCCGGGACAGCACGGTGTCGGTGCGCCCGCCGAAGTAGCCGGCCGCGATGCCGACCAGGGTGCCGGTGACCACCACCAGGGCGGTGGCCGTGAAGGCGATCAGCAGCGAGACCTGACCGCCGTGCAGCACCCGGGCGAACAGGTCGCGCCCGGTGGCGGGTTCGACGCCCAGCCAGTGCCGGGTGCCGATGCCGCCGAAGTCGCCGATCGGCTGGCCGCCCAGGTACGGGTCCACGGCGCGCTTGTCGAACTCCTCGGGGGTCCAGCCGCCGAGCTCGCTCAGCGGCTCGGCGAGGACGGCGAGCAGGATCAGCAGGGCGACGGTGACCAGGGCGAAACGGGCCGAGCCCTTGGCCCAGAGCTGGTCCCAGACCAGTCGCCAGGGCCCCCTGCCGGAACGTTTCGCCTTGGCCGGCGGCGCTTCTGCCGTAGCGGTTTCGATGGTGGTGCTCATCGGACGGGCCCTCAGCCCTTGCTCTTGGAGGGGTCCTTGAGGCCGATCGTGGCGAAGTCCCACTGACCGGTCCACACCGGGGAGCCGAACGCCCCGGCCACGTTCGTCCCGGCGAGCAGCGGACGGCGCTGCCACAGCATCGGCACGGTGGGCGCCTTCTTCAAGAGGTCCTCGTTGAGCTGCTACCACGCCTTGTTGGCCTCGGCGACGTCGGCCATCGCGTTGATCTGGTCGATCCGGTCCGAGGTGGCCTGGTCGCGGAACTGCTCGACGTTGCCCTGGTTGCCCTTCTCCTTGATGGTGCGGCCGTCGAAGACCTGCGGCAGGAAGGTCGCGCCGGACGGATAGTCCGGACACCAGCCGAGGATGGCCAGGTCGGGCGCGTTCTTGGTGTCGCCGATGGTGTCGTAGTAGACGGACGGGTCGGCGGTGGTGATGGTGACCTGGATGCCGACCTTGGCCAGCGACTGCTGCAGCGCCTCGGCCCGGGTCTTGTCGCCGCTGGAGACGGTCAGCGAGACCTTCAGGTCGGTCTTGCCCGCGTCCTTGAGCAGCTGCTTGGCCTTCTCCGGGTCGCCGGCGGAGGGGACCTTCAGCGGGTCCAGCTTGGCGCCGCCGGTCAGCGCCGGCGGGAGGTAGGAGGTGGCCACGTCACCCATCGCCGGGCCGCCGTTCGCCGTCACCTGGGCGTCCCGGTCGACCGCGTACATCAGGGCCTCGCGCACCTTGGGGTCGTCGAAGGGCGCCTTGGAGGTGTCGGGGTACAGCATGTCGGTGCAGCCCTGCTGCTCGGCGATCAGCCGGGACCGCACGTCCGCCTTGGGCAGCACCTTGGAGACGGACTCCGGGCGCAGGTTCATCCACTCGACCGCGGAGGCGTCGGCACCCTCGCTGGCGATGATCCGGTCGTCCACCTGGCCGCCCTTGAGGCCCTGGGTGACCACGATCCTGTCCGGGTACGCCTTGCGGACCGGGTCGGTGGACTGGTCCCAGTTGGTGTTGCGAACCAGGACCAGCTGCTTGCCGCGGTCGTAGGTCTCGATCTTGTACGGGCCGGAGGAGAACGGCCGCAGGTCGTACTGGGGGCCCTTGTCCTGGGACTGCGGCACGGGGGCGAAGGTCGGCAGGGTCGCGGTGTACGAGAACTCGGCGACCGGGCGCTTGAGGTGGAAGACCACGGTCCGGTCGTCCGGGGTCTCGACGCTCGCCAGGTGCTCGCCGTTCAGCGGGCCCTTGTAGTTCTCGTCGTCGGCCAGGTACTGCTGGGCGTAGTCGGGGCCACCGGTGAGGTCGGGGGCGAAGGAGCGCTCGACGTTGTACTTGACGTCGGCGGACTTGATCGGCGTGCCGTCCTCGTACTTGACGCCCTCCTTGAGGGTGAAGGTCCAGGTCTTGCCGCCGTCCGAGGACCGGCCGAGGTCGGTGGCGAGGTCCGGGACGATCTCGCTGCCCGCGGCGCCCGGCTCGGCCTTGAAGGTGACCAGGGTGCGGTAGAGCAGCCGGATGCCGAAGTCCATGTTCGGCATGGTCCAGTTGCGGGCCGGGTCGAGGTGGGCGAAGTCCTGGTTGGACAGCACCGTCAGGGTCCCGCCCTTCACCGGGGTGCCGCCGACGATCGTCCCGGACTCCGCACCGGGGGCCCGGGTGCTGCCGGCCGCGGCGTCGCCGCCACCGCTGTCGCTCTTGTCGTTCTTGCAGGCCCCGAGGCCGAGGGTGAGCGCCGCCGCGAGGGCGGTGGCGAGGATGGCATGGGTGCGCCTGGTCATGTGGCAACTCCGCTGTGGGGGGCCTGCGTTGGCCGGCCCTGGGCCTGGTTCGGTCGCGGGGCCCGGCTCTGGCCGCACCACCGTGTGACCCGTAACATAGTAATGTGAAATTGCACTGCACAAGAGGTGGCGCCCGCCGTTACCCAGCTGTGTCCGTGCACCGCACTCCCCCACCCCCGCCTAGGAGTTCACCGGTGACCCTCCCTCAGCCCGGACTCGCCACCGGGAGCCACGACCTCGCGGTCTCCCCCGCCCTGGACGCCTTCATGGGCACCCACTGGGCCGCCACCCCGCTCCCCGCCGACCAGCGCGTCCCCGGTTACTCGGGCTTCCCCGGCCGCCGCGCCCGGCTCTCCGCCGCCTTCCCCGGCGAACGCCTGGTCATCCCGGCCGGCCGCCTCAAGGTCCGCTGCAACGACCTGGACCACCGCTTCCGCCCGCACAGCGCGTACGTCTGGCTCACCGGGCTCACCGGCGAGGAGCAGGCCGACCACGTCCTCGTCCTCGAACCGGCCGGCGCCGCGGGCCACGAACCGGTGCTCTACGTCCGCCCCCGGTCCCCGCGCGACGGCGGCGAGTTCTACCGCGACCGCCGCTACGGCGAGTTCTGGGTCGGCCGGCGCCCCGACCTCGCCGAGGCCGCCCAGCTCACCGGGCTGCGCACCGAACACCTCGACGACCTGGGCAAGATGCTCACCGGAGCACAGCCGCCCACTCGGGTACTGGCCGGCACCGACCCCTTCGTCGACGAGGCCACCGGACGCCCTCTCGCCGACCAGCGCGACGGCGAACTCGCCGCCGTCCTCTCCGAGTTGCGGCTGGTCAAGGACACCTGGGAGGTCCAGCAGCTGCAACTCGCCGTCGACCACACCGTCAGCGGCTTCGAGGACGTCGTCCGTGCCCTGCCCGCCGCCCTGCGCCACCACCGCGGCGAACGCTGGATCGAGGGCGTCTTCGACCTGCGCGCCCGCGCCGAGGGCAACGGCCCCAGCTACACCACCATCGTCGCCTCCGGCGCCCACGCCTGCGTCCTGCACTGGATCCGCAACGACGGCGCCCTCGACCCGAACTCCCTGCTCCTGCTGGACGCCGGCGTGGAGACCGACACCCTCTACGCCGCCGACATCACCCGCACCCTCCCCCTCGGCGGCACCTTCACCCCCGTCCAGCGCCAGGCCTACGAGCTCGTCCTCGCCGCCCAGAGCGCCGGCATCGCCGCCCTGCGCCCCGGCGCGCGCTTCCGCGACTTCCACCGGGCCGCCATGCGCGTCATCGCCGAGGGCCTCGCCGACTGGGGCGTCCTGCGCATCCCCGCCGAGCAGGCCCTCGCCGAGGACAACGGCCTCTACCGCCGCTACACCCTCTGCGGCAGCGGCCACATGCTCGGCCTCGACTACCACGACTGCGCCAAGGCCCGCGCCGACCGCTACGTCGACGGCACCCTGGAAGCGGGCATGGTCCTCACCGTCGAACCCGGCCTCTACCTCCAGCCCGACGACGAGACGCTCCCCCTCGAACTCCGCGGCCTCGGTATCCGCATCGAGGACGACCTGGTCATCACCGAGGACGGCGCCCATCTGATGTCCGCCGCCCTCCCCCGTACGGTCGGCGACGTCGAGTCATGGATGGCGAACCTGCTCGGCTGAGGGGCCGCTCGGCCTCCGCTTCCGGCGAAGCCAGCCATGGGTTGATCCGCTGCGCTTCAGCCCACACCTCCACTCCTGCGAGCGACAACACGCCCCGCGCGGCGCGAGCCGAGCGCACTACCCCCGCGCGCTCCGCCACAGCTCCGCCACGATGTCCTCCGCCGGGCCCGTGCGGGCGAGCCGGTGGGCGGTGCCCGCCCAGAGGTGCATGGCGGTCGGGTCCGCGCGGCGGGCGGCGGCGGCCCGCAGGGGCGCCGTGAGGTGGTGGACCTCGGGGTAGGCGGGCGGGGCGTACGGGCCGTGGCGGTCGATGAAGGCGTTGCGCAGGCCGCGGGCCGGGCGGCCGGTGAAGGCGCGGGTGACGACTGTCTCCGGCAGTTCGGTGAGCGCGGCCCGGTGGGCGGCCGAGGCGCCGGACTCGTCGGAGCGCAGCAGCGCCGTCCCCAACTGCACCGCGACCGCCCCGGCCCGCAGCGCCGCCGCGATCGCCGGACCGTCGCCCAGCCCGCCCGCGGCGATCAGCGGCAGCGGTGTCACCGCCCGTACGGCGGGCAGCAGCTGGAGCAGCGGCAGTTCCCCCGGCACGTCCGCCGCCCGGTGGGTGCCGCGGTGCCCGCCGGCCTCCGGGCCCTGCACGCACAGGGCGTCCATCCCGACCGCCTGCGCCGCCCGCGCCTCCTCCGGCGTGGTGACGGTGCCGACCTGCAGCGTCCCCACCGCCCGCAGCGCCGCAGCCTCCTCGGCCGTCGGCAGTCCGAAGGTGTACGAGACCACCGGCACCGGGTCCGCGAGCAGCACGGCGAGCTTGGCCTCCCAGTCGTCCCGGTCCGGCCCGACCTCCTCCGGCAGCGCCACCCCCCACCGCTCCGCCTCCGGCCGCAACCGCTCCCGGTAGGCGGCGACCACCGCCGGATCCGCGGGCGGGGCCGGCACGAAGAGGTTCACCCCGTACGGCCGGTCGGTCGAACTCCGCAGGGCGGCGATCTGTTCGGCCATCCCCGCGGCGCTCCGGTAGCCCGCGGCCAGGAACCCCAGCCCGCCGGCCCGGTTCACCGCCGCCGCCAGCTCGGGCGTCGAGGCCCCGCCCGCCATCGGGGCGCCGATCACCGGTACGGCGAGTTCGTCGAGACGCACGGCCATCGGGGGGCTCCTCCCACTCCTACGGGTACCTCCCTCACCCTACGCTCAGCGGATCAGCCCCCGCCCGCGCGCCTCCCGCACCGCCGCCGTGCGCGAGTCCACCCCCAACTTGGTGTAGACGTGCACCAGATGGGACTTCACGGTGGCCTGGCTCAGGTGCAGCCGCTGGCTGACCTGCTGGTTGGTCAACCCGTCCGCGACCAGCCCCAGCACCTCGGTCTCCCGTGCGCTGAGCGCCGCCGCGGGCGTCCGCATCCGCTCCAGCAGCCGGTCGGCGACGCTCGGCGCCAGCGCGCTGCGTCCGGCCGCGGCGGCCCGTACGGCCTGGGCCAGTTCCTCCGGCGGAGCGTCCTTCAGCAGGTACCCCGTTGCTCCGGCCTCCAGCGCCGGCAGGGTGTCCGCGTCGCTGTCGTAGGTGGTGACCACCAACACCCGCGGCGCGCCCGCCCTGGCGGTGATCGCCGCGGTGGCCTGGGCCCCGTTCATCGCCGAACCGGGCCCGAACTGCAGGTCCATCAGCACCACGTCCACCCCCGGCTCCGCCGCCAGGTCGACGGCCCGCTCGGCGGTCGCCGCCTCCGCCACGATGGCGAAGTCCGGTTCGCTCTCCAGCACCGCCCGCAGGCCGGCCCGCACCACCGGGTGGTCGTCGGCGATCAGCAGCCGGATCACGGCCCGGCCTCCGGGGTGACGGGCAGCTGCACCGCCAGCGCCGTGCCCTGTCCGGGCGCCGACTCGACCGTGAAGCTGCCGCCGAGCGCCCGCGCCCGGGCCCGCATCGAGGGCAGCCCGAAACCGCCGTCCCCGCCGGTGCGGCCGGCCACTGCCGCCGGGTCGAACCCGGCCCCGTCGTCGAACACGTCCAACGCCACCTCGCCCTCCATGTAGCTGAGTGTCACCTCGGCCCGCGAGGCCTTCGCGTGCCGCACGGTGTTGCCGAGCGCCGACTGCGCGATCCGCAGCAGCGCCACCTCCTGCGCGGCCGGCAGCCGGACCGGATCCCCGGAGACGTGCAGGTGGACGGGCAGCGCGCTGTGCGCCGCGGTGGTCGCGCACAGCCGCTCCAGCGCGACCGGCAGCGGATCGCCGTCCAGCGCGGGTGGGGTCAGCGCCCGGACGAACCGCCGGGCCTCGTCCAGGTTGTCCTGGGCGGCCTGCCGCGCCTGCTCCACGTACCCGGCCGCGGCCTCGGTGCGCTCGGGCAGCGCCCGCTGGGCGGCCCGCAGCAGCAGCTGGATGGAGCTGAGGCTCTGCGCGAGGGTGTCGTGGATCTCCCGGGCGAGGCGCTCGCGCTCGGCGAGCACCCCGGCCGCGTGGTGGGCGGCGGCGGCGTCGGCGCGGGCCGCGGTCAGCTCGTCGATCAGCCGGCGCCGCTCCTCGCTCTCCCGGTACAGCGCCTGGTAGCCGAGCACGGTGGCGGTGGCGACGGCCGCCCCGAGGGCGGGCCCGATCGAGGCGGCGAGGCTGAAGCTGTGCTGGTGCCAGGACCAGGCGGCGATCGAGGCCGCGGCCGTCAGCGCGACCGCGGTCAGGCCGCTGCGCCGGCCGAGCAGGTGCAGTTCCAGGAAGTAGAGCGGGAAGGCCAGCCACACCCCGTCCTGGGTGGCGACCAGCAGGCCCGCCCACGTGACGCCGAGCAGCGCCAGCCAGAGCGCCGCGGCCCGGCGCGAGCCGCGGACGGCGGCCAGCCGGGGGCCGACGGCGTACACGGCGGCCATCGCGGAGGCCGCGGCGGCGACGGCGGCCAAATCGGCGCTCCGGTCGACGAGGGCGGCTCGGGCGACGGCGAGCGCCAGCAGGCCCGCCACGAGCAGGTGCAGGCAGACCCGGAGGACGCGGGCGACGGGGGTGGTTCTGGATCGTTCGGTCGCCATCTCCCCAGCCTAGGTTCCGCGCCCGCTGTCCGGCATCAATCAAAAGGTTGAGCTCCGCTTCGGCCCTTCGATGCCCAGGATGCAATCCCCGGCGCGATGCCCGGGCAGCCCCGTCTCCCGGACCGTATGAGCATCACCCGTTTCATCCGTAGGAAGGCCCACCCGTGTTCGTCGCCTGGAGGGACCTGAGGTTCGCCAAGGGGCGGTTCGCCCTGATGGGAACCGTCATCGTGCTGATCACCGTGCTGGTCGGCCTGCTGTCCGGCCTCACCGCCGGACTCGGCCGGCAGAACATCTCCGCGGTCACCGGCCTGGCCGCCGACCACCTGGTGTTCGCCAAGCCCGCCGACGGGCAGCAGCTCTCCTTCACCGATTCCCAGCTCACCCCCGACCAGTGGCAGGCCTGGGCGCACGAGCCGGGCGTGACCTCCGCCCAGCCGCTCGGCATCACCACCACCAAGGCCGCCGCGGGCACCCGCACCGCCGCGCTCTCCGCCTTCGGCGTCCCCGACGGCTCGGACCTCGCCCCGCAGGGCGCCAGGATCGCCGCCGGCCGGGCCGTGCTGTCCACCACCGCCGCCGAGAAGCTCGGCAACCTCACCGCCGGCGCCGACTTCACCATGGCCGGGCACCACCTCACCGTCGCCGCCGTCGAGGGCGACGCCGCGTACAGCCACACCCCGGTGATCTGGACCAGCCTCACCGACTGGCAGCAGTTCGCCCCCGGCGGCACCGGCCACGCCACCGTCGTCGCCCTGCGCACCACCGCGGGCGCCGACCTCGCCGCCGCCGACACCCGCCTCGGCACCGAGACCCGGACCAGGGACGACGCCCTCGCCGCGATCGGCTCCTACACCTCCGAGAACGGCTCCCTCCAACTGATGCGCGGCTTCCTGTTCGCCATCTCGGCCCTGGTGATCGGCGCCTTCTTCACCGTCTGGACGATCCAGCGCAGCGGCGACGTCGCGGTGTTGAAGGCCCTCGGCGCCTCCACCCGCTACCTGCTGGGCGACGCCCTCGGCCAGGCCGTCCTGCTGCTGGTGCTCGGTACGGCCGTCGGCACCGCGATCGCGCTCGGCGCCGGCTCGCTGATCGGCTCCGCCGTCCCCTTCGTCCTGGACGCCCCGACCCTGCTACTGCCCGCCGCCGTCATGATCGCCCTCGGCGCGGTCGGCGCGGCCCTGTCCATCCGCCGGATCACCTCCGTCGACCCGCTGACCGCCCTGGGGAGCGCCCGATGAGCCTTGTCCTGGACCGCATCACCCTCACCTACCCCGACGGCGACGGCCGGCTCACGGCCCTGGACGACGTCTCCCTGACCGTCCCCAAGGGCACGCTCACGGCCGTCGTCGGCCCCTCCGGCTCCGGCAAGTCCAGCCTGCTGGCGGTGGCCGCCACCCTGATCGGTCCGGACTCCGGGCGGGTCGTGGTCGACGGCACCGACACCGCGAGCCTCGACCGCGCCACCCTGACGGCCCTGCGCCGCACGAAGATCGGCATCGTCTTCCAGCAGGCCAACCTGCTGCCCTCGCTCACCGCCGTCGAACAGCTGCAGGTGATGGCCCACCTCGACGGCCGCTCCCCGCGCAGTGCCCTCCCCCGTGCGCTGGAACTCCTCGCCGCCGTCGGCCTCCGCGACCAGGCCCACCGCCGACCGCACCAGCTCTCCGGCGGCCAGCGCCAGCGGGTCAACATCGCCCGGGCCCTGATGAACGACCCCACGGTGCTGCTGGTGGACGAGCCGACCAGCGCCCTCGACCACGAACGGGGAGCCGCCGTCCTGGAGTTGATCACCGAGCTCACCCACCGGCGCGCGACCGCGACCGTCCTGGTCACCCACGACCGCACCCACCTGACGGCGGTGGACCAGATCGCCGAAGTCCACGACGGCCGACTGGTGGTGCCTTCGGCCGCGGCCTGAGCTACTTCTTGGCTGAGAGCACGTCGTCCACCGAAAGCGTCACCGTTGCCCGGATCGATTCGGGCAACGTGACCGCTACCGGGCCCGCAGTCGCAGGGCCGGGCGCTCCGACTCCGCCGTCTCGTCCTGGCCGGCCCACAGGGAGCGCACATGGCTGAGGTGCCGCGTCATGCAGGCCTCCGCCGCCTCGGCGTCGCCGGTCAGCATCAGGTCGAGCAGTTCCACGTGCTCCTCCGCCGAGGAGACCAGCTGCCCCTGCTCGTCCAGCCGCGTCAGCCCGTACAGCCGGGAGCGCTTGCGCAGGTCCCCGACCACCTCCACCAGCCGCGCGTTGCCCGCCAGCCCCAGCAGGTCGAGGTGGAACTGCCGGTCCGCCTCCAGGTAGCCGATCAGGTCGTGCTTGCGGGCGGCCGCGACGATCGCCTCGGCCTGGGGGCGCAGCCGCTCCAGCTGCTCCTTGCTCGCGGTGCGGGTGACCCGGCCGACGGTCGGGACCTCGACGAGGGCGCGGATCTCGGTGTAGTCGTCCAGGTCACGCTCGGTGAGCTCGGTGACCCGGAAGCCCTTGTTGCGGACGGCTTCGACCAGGCCCTCCCGGGCGAGGTCGAGCATGGCCTCGCGCACGGGGGTGGCCGAGACGCCGAAGTCGGCTGCGAGGGCGGGGGCGGAGTAGACGACGCCGGGGCGTAGCTCGCCGGAGATGAGGGCGGCCCGGAGGGCGTGGGCGACCTGGTCGCGGAGCCGCTCCTGCACGGAGATCAGGGTGCGGGATTTGAGCTCGGCCATGGTGTTCCTCCGGGTGGGTGCAGAACACCAGTGTACAATGTCACGTTACGTTGAGCGTGCAACAGTCCGGGAAAACCAACATCCCGCCGAGCCCGTGAAACCCGTCGATGGTCATCGTGACAGCGGCCGCCGGCCGTGACAACGGCCGGCGGCCCGCCATCTGCGACCGCGCGGACGGCTACGCGCGGCGGAACTGCCCCACCAGCGCGCTCAGGCTCGCCGCACCGTGCCCGGACTCGACGCCGCGCCGGAAGGCCTCGGCCAGGACGGACGGCAGGGCGCCGTCCACTCCGGAGGCCTCGGCGGTGTGCTGGACGTGCTCGATGCTGGCCAGCGCCATCGACAGCCGGTCGACGTCCCCGGCGTGGTTCCCGGCCGTGATCCGGGGCGCGTAGAACGCCTGGAAGCCCGGCATGGAGGCCGCGGTCGAGGACAGGTACGGCAGGAACTCCTCGGCCGGGATGCCGTTGGCCTCGGCGATCGCGGTGGCGTGCAGGTAGCCGACCATGGAGGTCCAGAACAGGTCCATCTGGATCTGGTAGTACAGCTGCGCCAGCCCGGGGTCGTCCCCGCGGAAGTCGGCCCCGGTCAGCACCTCCAGCGCGGCCCGGTGCCGCTCGAACAGCTCGACCGGCCCGCTGTAGAAGGTGGACGACTCGGGGCTGCCGATGCCAGAGGGCGGCGTCTGCACCCCGCCCGTGAGGTGCCCCGCACCGCGCTCGGCGAGCCACCGCGCCGCCTCCCGGGCCCGCGCGGGGGTGTCCGAGCTGAGGTTGGCGATCACCTTCCCGGCCACCGCCCCTTCCACCGACTCCAGCACCGCGAACACCGCGTCGTAGTCGGTGAGGCTGAGCACCACCAGTTCACCGGCGGCCACCGCCGCCTCCGCGCTCGGCGCCAACCGGGCGCCCCGGGCGACCAGTTCATCGGCCCGCGCGGCCGTACGGTTCCACACCGTGACGGCGTAACCGGCGTCCAGGTACGCCCCGGCCATGGCCTGCCCCATCGGGCCGAGCCCGATCACCGTCACGGACGCCCCGGTCTGCTGCTCCACGGACCACTCGGCGGAATGCTCGACGGACATAAGGGTTCCCCTCCTCTAGAATGAACGCTCTATCCAGCGCCGACGGCGACGCTAGCACAACTCTGGAACGAACGCTCTACTCAGAATCTCGGCTAGGATGCGGCCCGTGAAGACCGCCGAGAAGACCGCCGAGAAGACCGCGGGGAAGACCAGCAGCGTCGGCACCCGCGAGCGGATCGTCCGAGCCACCTCCCGCCTGCTGCAGCGTCAGGGCTACGAGGGCACCGGGATCAAGCAGATCTCCCGCGAGGCCGAGGCCACCCTCGGCTCCGTCTACCACTTCTTCCCGGGCGGGAAGCAGGAGTTGGCGGCCGAGGCGATCCGGCACGGGGACGAGGAGTTCGCCGTCATCCTGCGCGCCGGCCTCGGCTCCGCCGAGGACCTGACCGAGGCGGTCACCACCTGCACCACCCTGCTCGCCCGCGAACTGCGCACCTCCGACTGGCAGGACGGCTGTCCGATCACCGCCACCGCCCTGGAGACCGTCGGCCGTGCCCCGGTGATCGAGCAGGCCGTGACCGAGGCCTTCGCCAACTGGCAGGCCATCGTGGAGGAACGCCTGCGCACCGCCGACATCGGCGCCGAGGACGCCCGCGAGCTGGCCGGCACCGTCATCAACACCCTGGAGGGCGCCGAACTCGCCGCCCAGGTCGCCCGCAGCGAGGAGCCGCTGCACATCGCCGGCCGCCACCTGGCCCGGCTGCTCGCCACCTACCTCCCGCAGGACTGACGCACGAAAGGAGCCGGCCCGGTGGGGGATCCCTTCCCACCGAACCGGCTCCGGCTCCACAACTCCCGACCACCACCCGGAGTGACGGACTCGGGAATCGAAATCGCCCTGTACGACGGACGTCCGAACAACGGCCGCCGCGATACGCCCGCCCTGCTGCGCCTCTCCACCGACCACGGTCCGGCCCCGGCCGCGACCCTGGCCGAGCACGTCCGCCGCGTCTCCGGCCACCGGCTCGGCCGGATCGACCCGTACGGCGACACCCTGTTCAACGAGCAGGACGCGGCGGCCGCCTTCGAGGAGGCCACCGCGCTGCTCGCCCGCTGCACCACCGACCGCCAGCGGGCGGCCGTCCGCGACCTGCGCAACCTGCTCGCCGACTGCGCAGCCACCCCGGGCAGTTGGCTGGTCCTCTACGGCGACTGACGCCGCCCGGCCCGGTACACCTCCGCGGCCACCGCCAGGTCCTCCCAGGCCATGCCGACGCTCTTGAAGAACCGCGGCCGCCCGGCCGGCACCAGCGCGTCGCCGCGCACCAGTTCGGCCAGGTTCCACAGCTGCCGTCCGCCGACGCCCGCCACCAGCAGGTCCCCGGCCTCGCGGGCCGCGACCGTCCGCGCCTCGACGTACAACTCGGCCCGGCCGACCAGCACCTCGTCCACCTCCCGTGCCTCCGGCTCGTGCGAGCCGACCGCCGCGACGGCCGCGTGGGCGGGCACCAGCGCGCCGTCGAACAGCGGGGTGCGAGCGGTCGTGCAGCACACCACCACGTCGGCCCCCGCGACCGCCTCCGGCCCGCCCGCCGAAGCCGCCAGCCCGAGCTTCCGCCCGTACTCCACCAGCGCCGCCACCCGCCCGGGGTCTCGCGCCACCACGGTCAGCCGCCGCAGCGGCCGGACGGCGAGCAGCGCGTCCAGGTGCCCGTACGCCTGCGGTCCGGAGCCGAACACCACCAGGTGCTCGGCCTCCGGCGCCGCAAGCCGCGCCAGCGCCGCCGCCGTCACGGCGGGCGTGCGCAGGGCCGTGAGGGCCGCGCCGTCCAGCACGGCCAGCGGTTGCAGCGTCGGCCCGTCCAGCAGCAGGTAGCTGCCGGTGATCCGGGGCAGCCCGTGCGCCGGGTTGTCCGGCGCGACCCCGGCGATCTTGACGCCCGCGTACGGCCCGGCGGCGGCCGGCATCAGCAGCAGTTCCCCCGCCGGCACCGGTACGGCCGACCGGGCGGGCGCCGCCTCCGGGTCCAGCCCGTCCAGCAGCGCCCGCTCGATCGCCCGCACCGCCCCGGCGGGCCCGAGCCCGCCGGTGCCCGGCACGGTGTACTGGAGCGGCTCAGCCCCCGCACCGGACAGCCCGGCGCCGGGCGACGCAGCACCCGACGGCCCGGCACCGGACGCCTTCGCGCCGAACGGCCCGGCCGCGGGAGTCCCCGCACCGGGCGGCACGGCACCACTCACGGCACTCACGGCAGGAATCCCGTCCCGAGCGAGTCCCCCGGCTCCAGCAGGAACTCGTGCGTCCCGGTGCGGAACGCCACACCGCCGACCTCGGTGACGATGCCCTCGCCCAGCGGGTCGCCCCCGGCGACCGCCCGCCCGCTGAACACCGTGCCGATGACCGACTCGTGCAGCAGTTCCTCCCCCGGCGCGAGCCGCCCCTCGGCGACCAGCACCGCGAGGCGGGCGGAGGTCCCGGAGCCGCAGGGCGAGCGGTCGATCTGCCCGTCCGCGAAGACGGTGACGTTCCGCTGGACCAGTGCCGAGCCCTCCGAGGGGAGTTCGTCGTACAGCACCACGCCGTACACCCCGGACAGCCTCGGGTCCGTCGGGTGCGAGACCTCCTCGGCACCGGCCAGCAGCTCCCTGATCTCCCGCCCCACAGCGGTGAGTTCGGAGAGCTGCTCGGCCGACACCGCCAGGCCCAGCGAAGCCGCCGGCACGGAGACGTAGCACGCCCCGGCGTGTGCCACGGCGACCTCGACCAGCCCGCGCGAGGTGACCAGCGGCAGCCTCAGTGCGCTGACCCGGCTGGGCACGTTGCGGAAGGTGACCCCGGTGGTGCGCCCGCCCGCCCGGTGCACCAGCGCGGTGACCCGCCCCGAGGGCACGTCGATCCGCACCCGGGCCACGCCGTCCGCGGGGGCCTTGACCAGCCCGGAGTCGACGGCCCAGGCGCCGAGCGCGATGGTGCCGTGCCCGCAGGCGGTCGAGTAGCCGTCCTTGTGCCAGAACAGCACGCCCAGGTGCGCCTCGTCGTCGTCCGGCGGCACCAGGAACCCGCCGTACATCCCGGCGTGCCCGCGCGGCTCCCGGACGAGCAGCTGCCGGACCTCGTCCAGCGCGCTGGGCCGGGGCGCGGTGGCGCTGCCGCCCGCGCCGAGCGCGATGGCCCGCCGCTCGGCGACGCTGTCCCCTGGGATCGGGGGCACCCCGTCCAGCACGATCCGGAACGGCTCGCCGGCCGTGTGGTAGTCGACCGTGCTGACCCGCATCACAGCTCCCCGCCCGGCAGCACGCTGACCGTCCGGCTGACGGTGTAGAACTCCAGCGCCGCCCGGCCCTGTTCGCGCTCGCCGTGGCTCGCGCCCTTGGTGCCGCCGAACGGCAGGTGGAAGTCGACGCCGCTGGAAGGGGCGTTGACCCGGATCATGCCCGCGTCCAGCCGGTCGGCGGCGGCCAGTGCCGCGTCCAGACTGCGGGTGTGCACCGAGGTGGCGAGGCTGTGCGGGGTGTCGTTGGCGAGCGCGATGGCCTCGTCCAGGTCGGCCGCCGCGTGCAGCACCGCCACCGGGCCGAAGAACTCCTCCCGCGCCAGCGGGTGTCGGGCGGGCACCTCGGCGAGCAGGGTCGGCTCGACGTACCAGCCGGCCCGCTCGGGCACCCCGCCGCCGACCAGTACGCTCGCACCGGCCTCGACGGCCGAGGAGACCGCCCCGACCATCCGCTCCCGCGCGGCGGCGTTGACCACCGGCCCGCACGCCGAGTCGTCCACCGCCGCGAGGGCCTTGACCAGCGCCTCCCTCAGCGGCCGGTACGCCGCACCCACCGCGATCACCCGGCTGGTGGCGGTGCACTTCTGTCCGGCGTACCCGGCGATCGCGGCCGCGATGTGCCCGGCCGCCAGCTCCACGTCCGCGTCCGGCAGCACCAGCGCCGCGTTCAGCCCGCCGAGTTCGGCCTGCACCGGCACCCCGCGCCCGGTGGCGGCCCGCACCACCGCCCGGCCGACGCCGGTCGAGCCGGTGAAGGACACCACGTCCGCCGCGTCGACCAGCGCCGCCCCCTCCTCGGCCCCGCCGGGCACCACCCTGAACACGTCCTCGGGCAGCGAGGCCGACGAGACCAGCTCGGCCAACCGCAGCGCGCACGCCGTCGCCTCCGGCGCGGGCTTGAGCACGGCCGTGTTCCCGACCGCCAGCGCCGGAGCGGCCTTCCAGCTCGGGATCGCCAGCGGGAAGTTCCACGGCGCGATCAGCCCGGCCACCCCGTACGGCCGGCGCCGGGTGAGCAGCAGCCCCGGCCCGGCGGCGGTCTCGTGCACCGCCCCGGACGGCTCGTACGGCGCCTGGGCGTAGTAGCGCCAGATCGCCGCCGTCCGGGCCACCTCCCCCCGCGCCTCGGCGAGCGGCTTGCCGACCTCGCGCACGATCAGCGCGGCCAGCTCCTCCGCGTGCGCCTCGACCGCCTCGGCGATCCGGCCGAGCGCCGCCGACCGGGCGCCCGCGCCGGCCGCGAGCCAGCCGCCCTGCGCGGCCCGGGCCCGTCCGACGGCCGCCCGCACGGCCTCGGCGCCGGGCGCCTCGACGGCGACCACCAGGTCGGCCGGATCGGCGGGGTTGTACGAGGTGATGCTCACAACTACCAGCCCTTCAGAGCGAGTCCACAACAACAGCGTCAGAGCAGGAAGCCCGCCGGGAACGGGTCGTCCGGGTCGAGGAAGTACTGGGCGGTGCCGGTGACCCACGCCCGCCCGGTGACGGTGGGCACCACGGCGGGGTGCCCGGCCACCTCGGTCTCCTCGACCAGCCGCCCGGTGAAGGTCGTCCCGATGAAGGAGTCGTTGCGGAAGTCCCGCCCGAGCGGCAGTTCGCCGCGTGCGTGCAGCTGCGCCATCCGCGCCGAGGTGCCGGTGCCGCAGGGCGAGCGGTCGAACCAGCCGGGGTGGATGGCCATCGCGTGCCGGGAGTGCTCGGCGGTGGAACCGGGTGCGAGCAGCTGGACGTGGTGGCAGCCGTGGATGGACGGGTCCTCCGGGTGCACCGGCCGGTCGGGGCCGGCGTTGACGGCGGCGATCAGGGCGAGGCCGGCGTCCAGGATCTCCTGCTTACGCTCGCGCTCGAACGGCAGCCCGAGTTCGGCGAGCGGCAGGATGGCGTAGAAGTTGCCGCCGTACGCGAGGTCGTAGCCGACCGTGCCGTAGCCGGGCACCTCGATCTTGCGGTCCAGCGCGACCGCGTAGGAGGCCACGTTGCGGATGGTCACCGCCTTGGCGGCGCCGCCCTCGACCCGCACCTCGGCGACGACCAGCCCGGCGGGAGTGTCCAGCCGCACCGTCGTCACCGGTTCGACCACCGGCACCATCCCGGTCTCGACCAGGACGGTGGCGACGCCGATGGTGCCGTGACCGCACATCGGCAGCAGCCCCGACACCTCGATGTAGAGCACCCCGAAGTCGGCGTCCGGCCGGGTGGGCGGCTGCAGGATGGCGCCGCTCATCGCGGCGTGCCCGCGCGGCTCGTACATCAGCAGGGTGCGGAAGTGGTCCAGGTGCTGCTGGAAGTGCACCCGGCGCTCGGCCATGGTCGCACCGGGGATGATGCCGAAGCCCCCGGTGATCACCCGGGTAGGCATCCCCTCGGTGTGCGAGTCCACGGCGTGGAACACGTGACGGCTGCGCATTCCTCACAACTCCTCGGTCGAAGCGGTCGAAGCGGTCGAAGCGGTCGAAGGTCGGTCAGGGGCCGGCTGCCCGCGCAGCCGGCCGGACGGGAAGGACCACGCGAAGAGCTACGCCAGGCCCTCGGCCAGCGCCTTCTCGGTGGCCGCGCGCACCGCCGCCTCGACCTCGGGCTCCAGCGGCAGCCGGGGCGGCCGGACCTGCCCGCCGGGGCGTCCGGCGATGTCCATGGAGAGCTTGATGGCCTGGACGAACTCGGTCTTGGAGTCCCAACGCAGCAGCGAGTGCAGCGACCTGTACAGCGGCAGGGCGGTCTCCAGGTCGTGCCCGACGGCCGCGTCGTAGAGCGCCACGCAGGCCTCCGGCAGCGCGTTCGGGTACCCGGCGATCCAGCCGACCGCACCGGCCAGCGCCAGCTCCAGCAGCACGTCGTCCGCGCCGATCAGAAGGTCCAACCCCGGTGCGAGCTCGGCGAGTTCGTACGCCCGGCGGACGTCCCCACTGAACTCCTTGACCGCGACGATCGACCCTTCGCCGTGCAGCTGGGCGAGCAGTGCGGGCACCAGGTCGACCTTGGTGTCGATCGGGTTGTTGTACGCGACGACCGGCAGCCCCGCCCGGGCGACCTCCGCGTAGTGCGCCCGCACCGAGGCGTGGTCGGCCCGGTAGGCGTTGGGCGGCAGCAGCAGGACGGAGCCCGCTCCGGCCTCGGCGGCCTGCTCGGCCCAGCGGCGGGACTCGGCGCTGCCGTACGCGGCGACCCCGGGCATGACCCGGGAACCGTCGCCGGCCGCCTCGATCGCCACCTCGACGACCCGGGCGCGCTCCTCGGCGGTGAGGGTCTGGTACTCGCCCAGCGAGCCGTTGGGGACGACACCGTCGCAGCCGGACTCGATCAGCCAGCGGACGTGCTCGGCGTAGGCGTCGTAGTCGACGGAGAGGTCCGGGCGCAGCGGGATCGTGGTGGCGACCATGATGCCGCGCCAGGGACGGTTGGTGTCGTGCGGGGTGATGGACACGTTGAGCTCCTTGGTGAGGTGTGACATTTTATAGGTGCGAACAGGTCGGAGACAAGAGCCCCCGCCCCGCGCGTTCCGACGGACCTGACCCGGCCCGGGTCCGCAGGCCGGGTCCGGGACCGGTCAGGGCTGCTCCGACGCCCCCGC
Source organism: Kitasatospora sp. NPDC059648 (assembly GCF_042734825.1). NCBI lineage: Bacteria > Bacillati > Actinomycetota > Actinomycetes > Kitasatosporales > Streptomycetaceae > Kitasatospora > Kitasatospora sp. NPDC059648. Next base: position 84,590 of record NZ_JBHWDU010000027.1, read on the forward strand.
CGCCAGTTGCGACAGCGGCACCGGACAGGCCAGCGGCCGCCGGTCCGGCCCCGCCCCCGTGGCGCCGGACAGGCAGGCCACGGCCGGGCCGCACATCCGCCCCTGGCACCAGCCCATCCCGGCGCGGGTGAGCAGCTTGACCGTCCGGGGATCGCCCGCGCCCAATTCCTCCACCGCCTCCCGGATCCGCGCGACCGGCACCTCCTCGCACCGGCACACGTCCGTGTCCGGCCGCAGCCACCCGGTCCAGCCGGGGCCCGGCCGGTGCGCCGCCGCCATCAGCTCGGCGAAGGCCCGCAGCCGCGCCCGGCGGCGCAGCAGCGCGCGGTCCGGCAGCACGTCGGCGATCGCGTGCGCGGCCAGCTCGCCCTCGGCCATTGCGAGGTCCGCGCCGCCCACACCGTTGGTCTCCCCCGCGGACCACAGGCCGGGGACGGTGGTGCGCAGCCGGGCGTCAACCCGCAGGGCGACCGCACCGTCCGGCCCGGTCCGGGTGTCCGCGCCGAGTTCGGTGGCCAGGTCGATCTGCGGCAGGAGGCCGTGGCCGACGGCGAGCGCGTCGCAGTCGATCCGCCGCTCGGTGCCGGGCAGCGGTCGCCAGTCCGCGTCCAGCCGGGCCACGGTGACCGCCGTGACCCGCTCGCCCCCGTGCACCTCGACGACCGCGCTGCGCGGCCTCAGCCGTACGCCGTGCCGCAGCAGCGCGCTCCCGTGCCCGGCGCCCTCGACCAGCTTGGCGGGGACGGCCGCCAGCACGCCGGGGCGCCGGACGTACCCGAGGTAGCCGCTCGCCTCGACCACCGCCGGAACCTCCGCACCGGCGCTCACCAGCGAGGAGGCGGCCGCGAGCAGCAGCGGACTGCTGCCGGCCACCACGATCCGCCGCCCGGGCAGCACCAGCCCGGCCTTGAGCATCGCCTGGGCGCCGCCCGCGGTGACCACCCCGGGCAGGGTCCAGCCGGGGAACGGCAGCTGCCGCTCGTACGCACCGGTGGCGAGCAGCACCGCCCCGGCCCGTACGGTGGTCCGCTCGGCGGCCTCCGGCCCGAGGGTGACGTGCACCGCGAAGCCGTCCTCGGTCCGCTCCAGCGCCCACACCTGGTGGCCGCCGCGGAACTCCGCCCGGCGGTGCGCCGCGAGCCGGGCGGCGAGCCCGGTGTACGCCGCCCAGCCGTGGTGCAGCCGGTCGGGGCGGGCCGCGCCGAGTCCGGGCGCGGGGTGCCGGTAGTACTGCCCACCGGTCCGGTCCGCACCGTCCAGCAGGACACAGCGCAGCCCGAGGTCGGCGGCGGTGACGGCGGCGGCGAGCCCGGCCGGCCCGGCGCCCACCACGGCGAGGTCGAAGGGCTCAGACGGCGAGGTCGGCACGGCCGTGTCCCTCCTGGGTGGTGACGACGGTGCCCGGCTCGGCGGGCAGCAGGCACAGGCGCTGGTTGGCCCGGCCGTTGACGGTGGCCAGGCAGTCGAAGCAGGCGCCGATCCCGCAGAACGCGCCGCGCGGCCGCCCGCCGATCCGGGTGGTGCGCCAGGCGAGCACGCCGTCGGCCCAGAGCGCGGCGGCGATCGACTGTCCGGGCAGGGCACGGACGGGCCGCCCGTCGAACTCGATCTGGTGGCCGGGCCCGGGTTCGGCCTCGACCAGGGCGGCAGGGGTGCGGCGACGCGTCACCGGCTTCTCCAATCCATCACCGGCTTCTCCAATCCGGAAGGCACGTCCCGGGACGACGCCCCGGGATCGCGGCACACGATCACCCATCGGCGCGCCCGTCCCCCCGGAACCGGTCGGCCCGGAACGGCGCGAGGTCCAGCTCGGGCCGCTTCCCGGTCAGCTGCTCGCTGATCAGCAGACCGGTGGCGGGCGCCAGCCCGATCCCGGCGCCCTCGTGCCCGCAGGCGTGGTAGAGCCCGGGCGCCCGGGGGTCCTCCCCGATGGCGGGCAGGTGGTCCGGCAGGTACGGACGGAATCCCCGGTAGGTGCGCATCACGGCGACCTGCGCGAGCACCGGGAACAGCGCCGCCGCCTCGGCCGCCAACCGGCCGATCGCCTCGTGGGAGATGGTCCGGTCGAAGCCGACCCGTTCCCGGCTGGCGCCGATCAGCACCGGCCCGCCGGGGGTGCCCTCGATCACGGAGGAGGTCTGCAGCCCGGCCGAGCCGCTGGCCACGTCGGCCACGTAGTCGGCCGAGTAGACCTTGTGCCGGACGACCCTGGGCAGCGGTTCGGTGACCAGGACGAAGCCGCGCCGGGGCAGCACGGGCAGGTGCACCCCGGCCAGCGCGGCCAGTTCGGCCCCCCAGGCGCCGGTGGCGTTCACCACGGCCGGCGCGGCCAGCCGGCGGCGGTCGGTGCGGACGCCGCGCACCGCGCCGTCCGGCCCCCGCTCCACGGCCGTGACGGTCTCCCCGGTGCTCAGTTCGGCACCCATCCGACGGGCCTCGCGCAGCAGGTGGGCGGCGGCGAGCGCGGGCTGCACCTGAGCGTCCTGCGGGTAGTGGTAGCCGCCGGCCAGGCCGGGGGCGAGGTGGGGCTCCAGTTCGTGCAGCCGCTCGGCCGGGACCTCCTCGGCGCTCACCCCGACCGCGGCCTGCCCGGCGGCGAAGTCCCGCAGCGCCTGCTGTCCGGCGGCCGTCGAGGCGACCACCACGCCGCCCTTGGGCTCGTACTCGACGGCCGGCCCGAGCTGTTCGGCGAGCTCGCGCCAGAGCCGGACGCTGAGCAGGGCGAGGTCCAGCTCGGGCCCGGGCTCCTTGTCGGAGACCAGCAGGTTGCCCTCCCCCGCGCCGGTGGTGCCCCCGGCGACCGGCCCGCGGTCGACGACGGCGACGGCGAGCCCGGCGCGGGCGGCATAGTAGGCACAGGCGGCGCCGACGACTCCGGCGCCGACGACGACGACGTCCAGGGGAGGTGTCCAGGTCTTCAGCACGTCAGTAATATGTCACATTCCATCGGGGCTGCCAAGAGCACGCAACGCCGCGGTGCCGGAAGGCCGGAGAACGGCGAAGGGCCCCGGCCCGCCGCGGGAAGGCGGCGGGCCGGGGCCCCGGGAACGGCTACCGGCTCAGGTGATGTCGTCCATCTGCTCGTGGCGCGCGGCCGGGACCGGCGCGGGGCCGGCGGTCGGCGCCGCCGAGGCGCTCACCGCCTCCGCGCTGTCGACGGCGTGCACGGTGAGGTCGACGTGGGAGGCCTCTTCGTCGTCCAGGTCGGCGTCCGGGTTGTTGCGCCGCTTGCGCCGGTCGTTGAGCAGCGCGACGGCCACTGCGGCGAAGTACAGCGCCCAGATCGGCATCGCCAGCAGCAGCATGCTGACCGGGTCGGCGCCCGGGGTGGCGAACGCCGTGAACACGGTGATGCCCATGACCATCCCGCGCCACCAGCCGAGCAACCGCTTGCCGGTCACGATGCCGACCATGTTGAGCATCACCAGCAGCAGCGGGAACTCGAAGGCGAAGCCGAAGACCAGCACCATCCGGGTGGCGATGTCGAAGTAGTCCTCGGGCGGCAGGATCGGCGTCGTGTCGCTCGGGGTGAACGAGATCAGCATCTTGACCATGGTCGGCATGACCCAGATGGCGCAGGCCACACCCGCCAGGAACAGCGGGGCGCCGCAGGCCATGAACACGATCGCGTACTTCTTCTCGTGCTTGTGCAGCCCGGGCGCCACGAAGGCCCACACCTGGTACAGCCAGATCGGTACGGCCGCCACCACGCCCGCGGTCAGCACGACCTTCAGCATCCAGTTGAAACCGGCGGTGAGGCCGATGTTGGACACCTGGGCGCAGCGCTCGTGGACGTTGCCCGGGTTCTGCTTGTCACACTGGGGCAGCGGCTGGAGCAGGAACTGCTCGATCTGCTTGTGGTAGACCGCCGCGACGATCGCGAACACCATGATCGCCAGGACCGACTTGACCACGCGGTTGCGCAGTTCCCGCAGGTGGTCGGCTAGGGCCATCCGCCCCTCAGGATCCTTGGGCGTCTTCTGCGACGCCTTGGAGAGCTTGCTCAACCCCGGTCCTCAACTCGTGCGTCGAGGCCCGCCGGTCGACGGGCCTGCGTGGTCTGGTGCGTCGCGTGGGTCACGTACGTCACGTGCGCCGCGCTCAGTGCGGCCGGTCGCCGTCGGACCCGGCCACCGGACGGGCCGTGGCCGACGCTCCCGGGGCCGCCTGGATGGTCTTCCCCGACGGCCCTGCCGGACCGTCGACCGGCGGCGCCGCCGACGGCACGCTCCCGCCCGTCTCCCCGTCCGAGCGCATCGCCTTGGCCTCGCTCTTCAGGATCCGCATCGACTGTCCCAGCGAACGCGCCAGCTCGGGCAGCCTCTTGGCACCGAACAGCACGATGGCGAGAACCACGATCACCACGATCCCGGTCATCGAGATGCGCATGCGCGACCACCTTCACTCACCGCGGCCCGGCAGGCCGCCCGCCGCGGATGGTAACCGCTGCGGATGACGCCCCGACGACGGCCGCCCGAACAGGACAGCGGCCCCCGGTTCGCGGTTCAGGAGCCACCTGAGAGCGTAACCCGCCCCTACCTCCGCGCAGCAGCCCCGTACCGCCGGGTGCCCCGGGTGTGCTAACAGCCGAGCGCCCTACGGGGCCGGGACCGCCGAGGCCAGCTCCCCCGCGGCCTCGGCCAGCGCCCGCGAGGCCGCGTCCACGCCCTTGGCGAGCGCCCGCACGTCCAGCCACAGCCGGATCGCGAGGACCCCGAGGACCAGCAGGCCCGCGGTGGCGAGCAGGACGGCGGCGACGAGCATCCAGGACATGCGCCCACCCTATACGGGGCGCGGGCGCTATCCCTCGGCCGGGACGAGCCGCATGGTGCGCACCCCCGCCGCGGTGAGAGCCTCGACGATCTTCTCCCCGGCCGGCTTGCGCACCGCCGCCCCGCAGAGCGGGCAGCCGAAGCTGTAGTGCGCCTGCGCCGTGCTCCGGCCGAGGGTCAGCCGGAACTCCTCGGCCGGGAGCTCGACCTTCTCCCGGCACTGCGAGCAGTACACCTTGAATCTCGTCCCGGGCTCCACCGCTCAGACCTGCCCCTCCCCGTAGGCGGCCAGCGCCTCCCGCGCGGCCGAGCGCGCCTGCTCGGCCAGCTCGGGCGGGGAGACGATCCGGCCGTCCCGGCCCAGCCGCAGCGCCAGCGGGCGCAGCTGGGAGGGGTCGGCGCTGCGCAGGGTGATCCGCAGTCCGCCGTCGGGCAGCTCCTCGGCCCGGTCGTGGGTGTAGTACTCGGCGACCCAGCGGCCGCCGGAGGAGACCTCCACCACCACCTCCGGGTCGTCCGCCGCCGGGTTGACCAGCCCGCCGCTGAGGTCGCGCGGCTCGCGCCGGGGCGGGTCGGCCGGGACGTCCAGGACGCGGATCTCGGCGACCCGGTCCAGCCGGAACATCCGGTGGTCCTCCGAGGTGCGGCACCAGGCCTCAAGGTAGGTGTGGCCCTCGGTGAGCAGCCGGATCGGGTCGACCTCGCGCTCGGTCATCCCACCGCGCCCGTGCGAGTAGTAGCGCAGCCAGACCCGGCGGCCCTCGCTGAGCGCCCGGTCGATGTCGGCGAAGACGTGGCTCTCCGCCTCGAAGGTCACGCCGACCCGGGCGCTGCCCTCGGCGCTCTCCCCGGCCGCGTTCTCGATCTTGGCGACGGCCCGGGTGAGCGCCTCCCGGTCGCCGGCCCGCAGGCCGGGCAGCCCGGCCACCGCGCGGGCGGCCACCAGCAGCGCGGTGGCCTCGTCGGCGGCCAGCCGCAGCGGCTGGGCCACGTCGTCGACGTTGTGCCACCAGATCCGCTCGCCGTCGGTGTCGATGTCGAGCAGGTCGCCGCCGCGGAAGCTGGTGCCGCACATCGGCAGCACGTTGAGGTCCCCGATCAGCTCCCGCTCGCTGATCCCGAACGCCCGGGCCACCTCGGCGACCTCGGCCCCGGGCCGCTCGCGCAGGTAGGTGACCAGCGACAGCATCCGTCGCGTCTGGTCGATCGCATTGCTCATGCCCGTACGTCCTCCGAGTCCAGCCCCGCGACCGCCCGCAGCCGGTCGACCACATCCGCCCGCAGCTCCTCCGGCCCGAGCACCAGCACGTCCGGCCCGAACTCCGCCAGGTCGGCGCCCAGCCCGTTGCCGTACGGGATCTCAAGCTCGTCCCAGCCCTCGTCGACCCGGCTGCTGTTCAGCGCCTTGGTGCGCAGCGGGAAGCCCGCGCCCCGGCGGACCCGCACGGTCGCGGTGGCGGTGGCGCCCTCGCCGGCGAACTTGGCCACGGTGGCCCGGACGTCCACGTGCTCGGGCACCGTGCCGAGGAACGCGCCGCCCTTGGCCTTCACCCTGCCGGTGATGCGGCTGAGCCGGAACACCCGGGCGTCGCCGCGGTCCCGGTCGTAACCGGCCAGGTACCAGTGCCCGCGCCAGCACTCCAGCGCCCACGGCTCGACACTGCGCTGCTCGACGGCGGCGGCCCCGGCCTTGCGGTACTCGAAGGTGACCGGGCGGCGGTCCCGGGCGGCGGTGAGCAGCGGCTCGAACGCGGCCTCCCGGGCGGGGATGCGCGGCTCCAGGGCGGTCCGGCCCTCGGCCTCGCCGAACGGCACCCCGGCCGCGCGCAGCTTCTGCAACGCGCCGCTGGCCGCGCCGGACATCTTGGCCTGCTGCCAGACCCGGGCCGCCAGGGTGAGTGCGGCGGCCTCCTCGGCGTCCAGCGCGATCTCCGGCAGCCGGTTGCGGTCGGGACGGGCGAGGTAGCCGAGCTCGCCGTCCAGCGCGCTCTCGTCGACGTCGATCACCAGGCCGAGCTCGCGCAGGTCGTCCTTGTCCCGCTCGAACATCCGGTTGAAGGCGTCCTCGCTGCTGCTCTGCCAGGCTTCGCGGTACGCCTCGATGGATTCCCGCAGCTCCTTCTTGGAGAGCGGGCGTCTGGTGTTCATCAGGCACAGGGCGAGATTCATCAGCCGCTCTGCCTTGGCGATCGCCATCGGTGACCCTTCCGGTGTGCCGCGCCGTGCGCGGGGTGCGCCAACCGGGCGATCCCCACCCGGCGGGACCGACCGTACCGGTAGCGGTACGCACTGCAAAAGCCGCTTCCCGCGCCCGGTCGTCACGGCCTGCCGTCCGGGCCCGGACACGGCCTCGGGCCGGGCCCCCGCAGGGGTCCGGCCCGAGGTCGGCGCGGGCTCAGACGGCCAGCAGGTCGACCACGAAGATCAGGGTCGAGTGCGGCGGGATCGCCGGGGTCGGCGACTGGGCGCCGTAGGCCAGGTGCGAGGGGATGGTCAGCTCGCGACGGCCGCCGACCCTCATGCCGGCGACGCCCTGGTCCCAGCCCTTGATGACGCGGCCCTTGCCCAGCGGGAACTGGAACGGCGCGGTGCCCCGGTTCCAGCTCGCGTCGAACTCCTCACCGGTCTCGAAGGTCACGCCGACGTAGCGGACGCTGACGACCTGGCCCTCCTTGGCCTCCTCGCCGTCGCCCACGACGATGTCGCGGATCTGCAGCTCCTTGGGAGCGTCGCCGATCGGGAAGTCGATCTCGGGCTTCTCGTTGAGGTTCACAGCCATGGTCCCTCTTCTCACATTCGCGAATTCCATACACGACCAAGCGGCGGGCGCCCGCACCACGGTCCGTTCCCGGACC
>NZ_JBHWDU010000028.1:0-23666 GCF_042734825.1 Kitasatospora sp. NPDC059648
GGGGGCCCCCCGGGGGGGGGGGCGCGTGGGGGGGCGACTCCCCCCCGCGCGGGGCGGGGGGCCGGGGGGGCCCACGCGCTCCCGCCGGGCCGCCGTCGTGGGGCCCGTCTCTCCCCGCGGCCGGGTTGCGGGCGGCAGGGCCTAGAGTGATCGGCATGCTGGTAGCCGCCGCCGTGTGCCCCTGTCCGCCGCTGCTCGTCCCCGAGGTCGCCGCCGGGGCCGCGCCCGAGCTGGACGCGCTGCGCGCCGCGTGCGACGAGGCGCTGGCCGCGCTGGTCGCGGCCGAGCCGCAGCTGGTCGTGGTGGTCGGCGCCGGACCGGAGGCCGAGGTGTGGACCGAGGGCGGGGCCGGGTCCTTCCACCGCTACGGGGTGCCGCTGGTCGCCAAGCTGCCGGGGGCGCGGGTCGAGGGCCCGGAGCTGGCGCCCTCGCTGACCGTCGGCGCCTGGCTGCTGGAGCGCGCCGGGGTGGCCCTGCCGACGCACGCCTGCGCGGTGCCCGCCGACGCCCCCGCCGACCGGATGCTGGGCCTGGGCCAGGGCCTGGCCGGCCTCGCCGAACGCGTCGCCCTGCTGGTCCTCGGCGACGGCAGCGCCTGCCGCTCGCTGAAGGCGCCCGGCTACCTGGACGAGCGGGCCGAGGGCTTCGACGCCGCGCTGGCCGCCGCCCTGGGCTCCGCCGACCTGCCCGCCCTCGCCGCCGTCGATCCCGCACTGGCCGCAGAACTCAAGGCCGAGGGCCGGGCGCCCTGGCAGGTGCTGGCCGGCGCCGCCGAGGGCGCCGGCCTCACCGCGCGGCTGGGTTACCAGGACGCCCCGTACGGCGTCGGGTACTTCGTGGCGTCCTGGGCCTGACCGGCTACGGCTGCGGGGGCCGGGGGGTCTGACCCTCCTCGCCGCCCGGCTTCGGCCTGTGGGCGAAGTCGCCGACCGCGTCCTTGGCCTTGCCGGCACCGTGCTCGATCTTTTCGCTGTACTTGCCCTTGGTGGCCTTGTCGATCGCGCCGCCGGCCTTGTCCACGAACTGGTCGATCTGCTCGCCGTGCTTGCCCGCGAGCTCGCTGGCCTTCTCCTTGAGCTCCTCGGCCTTGCCCTTGAGGTTGTCCATCAGACCCATGGCGATCTCCTTCGTTCCCTGTCCCCCTGCTCGACGTCCCCCTGCTCAACGCACGCGACGGGCAAAGCGTTCGCAAAAGCGGCGGTCGACCGCGGAGAACGGCCGGAGACCGTCCGGAGAACGGTCATGTCCTCGCGCGGTCGGGGCGACCGGCGGCCCGGTCCCGGCCGCCGCGGCGGTTTGCGAGACTGGAGCGGTGAGCAGCTCCCGTGTGATCAGCATCGTCGGCGCGACCGCCGCCGGAAAGTCCGACCTGGCCGTCGCCATCGCCCGCAGCCTCGGCGGCGAGGTGATCAACACCGACTCGATGCAGCTGTACCGGGGTATGGACATCGGCACCGCCAAGCTGACCATGGACGAGCGCGGGGGAGTGCCGCACCACCTGCTGGACATCTGGGAGGTCACCGAGGCCGCCAGCGTCGCCGAGTACCAGCGGCTGGCCCGGGCCGAGATCGACCGGCTGCTCGCCGCCGGGCGCGCCCCCGTCCTGGTCGGCGGCTCCGGGCTGTACGTCCGGGCCGCGATCGACGAGATGGAGTTCCCCGGCACCGACCCCGGGGTGCGCGCCCGGCTGGAGGCCGAACTGGAGCAGGCCGGCCCGTACGCGCTGCACCGGCGGCTCGCCGAGCTGGACCCGGCGGCCGCGGAGGCGATCCTGACCAGCAACGGGCGGCGGATCGTCCGAGCCCTGGAGGTCATCGAGATCACCGGGCAGCCCTTCACCGCCAACCTGCCGAGCAACACCGCGGTGTACGAGGCGGTGCAGATCGGCGTCGCCGTCCCGCGCCCCGAGCTGGACGAGCGGATCACCCTGCGGGTGGACCGGATGTGGGAGGCCGGGCTGCTGGACGAGGTGCGGGAGCTGGAGAAGGCCGGACTGCGGGAGGGCCGGACCGCCTCCCGGGCGCTGGGCTACCAGCAGGTGCTCGACCACTTCGCCGGCGAGTGCACCGAGGACGAGGCGCGGGCCGAGACCGTCCGGGCCACCAAGCGCTTCGCCCGCCGTCAGGAGTCCTGGTTCCGACGGGACGACCGCATCCACTGGCTCTCCCGACCGGCCGGCACCGACCCGGTCGAGCTGCTGGAACGCTCCCTCGAACTGATCGGCCGTCAGGGATTTCCGGCCGCATAGGACCTGTTCCGGCCAATTCGGCGGTGCACCTGCGCGCGCAGGCGACCGTGCAGAGCGCACCGGGGGTCACGGCCCGATCACGTGATGGCCACGGATCACCCGAGGACCCCGGTCCGGCCCCGAACGCCCCCTCTGGACATGCCATCATCGATGCCATAAGGGTCGGCCCGCGCGGGTCGGCCGTGCCCGGCCGCGAGTCCGCTCGTGTCGAACAGTCAGGGGAGGCCGTGTGTCGACCGGTACCGGCCCCGAACCCGGCCAGAGCGGGAGCGTCACAGCACCGGCCGAGGAGTTCGACGAGTCGACGATGGGCGACCTCCCGGTGCTGACCGGCCTGGAGGCGCCGACCTCCTACGCCTCCGCGGTGCCCGCGCTGGACACCCGCACCCCGCCGGACGCCGCCGTGCACGAGCGGGAGATCCGGCCGCTGCGCCGGCTCCGCTGGTGGCAGACCCTGCCGATCGCGCTGCTCGGCACCCTCGGCTCGCTGATGTTCGCCTTCCCGCTCGCCTTCGGCTCCGCCGGGGCGCGGGCCACCATGATCGGGATGCTCGGGCTGCTGTTCACCGCCGCCTCGTTCGGCTGGGGTGCGATGGCCGCCCGGCACGCCGGCTACAAGTGGCCGGGGCTGCCGCGCCGGGGTTCCGGACAGCGGGCGGGCTGGAAGGCCATCGTGGTCTACACCCTGATCGCGATGGCCGCCTGCGCGCTCGCGGTCTGGCGGGTCGCCTACCTGCGCTGAGCGGGCCGCGGGCTCCCTTCCCGGCCGCCGGGCGGGCATCAGTACCATCGGAGGGGTGAGCGCATCCTCTCCCCAGCGGGCCGGCCTCCCCTTCTTCAAGGGGCACGGCACCCAGAACGACTTCGTGATCGTGCCGGACCCGGACGGCGTGCTGGAGATCGGCCCGGAGGCCGTCGCCGCGCTGTGCGACCGGCGGGCCGGCATCGGCGGCGACGGGCTGCTGCGCGTGGTGCGCGCGGCCGCCGACCCGGCCGCCGCGGACCAGGCCGACCGGGCCGAGTGGTTCATGGACTACCGCAACTCCGACGGCAGCATCGCCGAGATGTGCGGCAACGGCCTGCGGGTCTTCGCCCGTTTCCTGGTCGAGGCCGGCCTGGCGAAGCCCGGTGAGCTGGCGATCGCCACCCGCTCCGGAGTGCTCACCGCGAAGGTCGCCGACGACGCCGGGGACGGCACTCCCGGTGAGGTCACCATCGACATGGGCCGCGCCCGGCTGCCCGGCCCCGACGGCATCGAGGTCGCGGTCGGCGAGCGACGCTGGCCCGCGCTGAACGTCAACATGGGCAACCCGCACGCGGTGGCCTTCGTGGAGAGCCTGGACCACGCCGGGGACCTCCGCACCGCGCCGCTCACCAGCCCCGAGGGGGCGTACCCGGAGGGCGTCAACGTCGAGTTCGTGGTGGACCGCGGCCCGCGGCACGTCGCGATGAGGGTGCACGAGCGCGGCTCCGGCGAGACCCGCTCCTGCGGCACCGGCGCCTGCGCCGTCGCGGTGGCGGCCATCCGCCGGGACGGTGTGGACCCGGCGGTCACCGGCGAGGCGGTCTCGTACACCGTGGACGTGCTGGGCGGCCGACTGGTCATCACCGAGCACCCGGACGGCCGGGTGGAGATGACCGGGCCGGCGGTGATCGTGGCCGAGGGGCGGCTCGACGAGCGCTGGTGGGCGGCCCTGACCCAGGGCTGACGGCCCGGTTTGCCCAATTCGCGCGGTGACGAATCCCCCCGATCGGGTGATACCGCTCGCGGACGGGAATCACTGCGTCGCGGAACGTGCTCTGCTCGGTAGCATGGACCACCGGGTCGATCACCCCACGGGGAGGGGCAGCGCCCGGCGACGTTGCCGGAGGTGCCGATGACCATCGAAGCCGGGCGGCCCCCCTTCACGGGGCAGCCGACGAGCGCACGGCAGGCCGGGGCCCGGCGGCCCCTGGGGGAGCTCTCCCGGGCCGCCCTCGGCCGAGCCGGGCGGGCCGCCTTACTGGCCACCGGGCGCCCGCCCGTGCCGGACGCCCTGGAACCGCTGGTCCGGGTGCACCGGCAGCACCATCCGCAGGCGGACCTCGCCCTGCTGGCCCGGGCGTACCGGCTGGCCGAGGCCAGCCACCGCGGCCAGAAGCGCAAGAGCGGCGAGCCGTACATCACCCACCCGCTGGCCGTCACCATGATCCTGGCCCAACTCGGCGCCGGGACGACCACCTTGGTCGCCTCGCTGCTCCACGACACGGTCGAGGACACCGAGTTGACGCTGGACCAGGTGAGCGCCGGTTTCGGCCCCGAAGTCGCCTACCTGGTCGACGGGGTGACGAAACTGGAGAAGGTCGACTTCGGCGCCGCCGCCGAGGCCGAGACCTTCCGCAAGATGCTGGTCGCCACCGGGGACGACGTCCGGGTGATGGTGATCAAGCTCGCCGACCGGCTGCACAACATGCGCACCATCCGGCACATGAAGCCGGCCAGCCAGGTGCGGATCGCCAAGGTCACCCGCGACGTGCTGATCCCGCTGGCCGAGCGGCTCGGCATCCAGGTGCTCAAGGCGGAGCTGGAGGACATCGTCTTCGCCACCCTGCACCCCGAGGAGCACGCCCGCACCCGCGCCCTGATGGCCGGTCACGAGGCCGAGCCGGACGCCCTGCTGGAGCCCTTCGCCCGCCGGCTGGCCCGCCAGCTGGCCGAGGCCGGGGTCTCCGCCGAGGTGACGGTACGGCCCCGGCACTGCGTCTCGCTGCACCGGGTGCTGGTCAAGCGGGCCGCCGTGCCCGGGCCGGACGGACAGCCGCAGCGCCCGCAGGCCGCCGACTTCGGGCGGCTGCTGGTGGTGGTCGAGGAGAACGCCGACTGCTACGCCGTGCTCGGCGAGCTGCACACCTGCTGGACGCCGCTGCCCGGCGAGTTCAAGGACTTCGTCGCCGCCCCCAAGTTCAACCTCTACCAGTCGCTGCACACCGCCGTGGCGCTGGACGGCGCGGTGGTGGAGGTGCTGGTCCGGACCCGGCGGATGCACGAGGTGGCCGAGACCGGGGTGGTCGCGCTCGGCGACCCGTCCCGGACCGGCGCCGCCCAGGACGCCGACGAGCTGGACCGCACCGACCCGGCCCGGCCCGGCTGGCTGAGCCGGCTGCTGGAGTGGCAGCAGGAGACGCCCGACCCGGACGCCTTCTGGTCCGCGCTGACCGCCGACCTGGCCGGCGACCGCGAGATCACCGTGGTGACGGAGAGCGGTGAAACGCTTCAGCTCAGGGCCGGGGCCAGCTGCGTGGACGCCGCCTACCTGCTCGGCGAGGAGACCGGCCACCGATGTATCGGCGCCCGGGTCAACGGCCGGCTGACCGCGCTGTCCACCGTGCTTCAGGACGGGGACGTGCTCGCGGTGCTCACCGAGGGCCCCCCGGCCGGGAGCGGCCAGCGCGGCGCCGAACCCTCGGGGCCGTCGCCGGAGTGGCTGGCGCACGTCCGCACCCCCGCCGCCCGGCTGGCCATCGAGCGCTGGCTCGCCGACCACCCGGCCCGGCTGCCGGTGGTGCGCACCGGCCCGGCCGGCGGCCAGCCCGCGCCGCCCGCGCACCCGGCGGGCGAGCGCCGGGCCGCTCCGGTCGCGGTGGCCGGCCGGCCCGGAGCGACGGTGCGGCTGGCCCGCTGCTGCACGCCCGTCCCCCCGGACGAGGTGGCCGGCTACCCCATCCGCGGCGGCGCGGTGGCGGTGCACCGCACCGGCTGCCCCGCCGGTCAGCGGCTGCGCGCGGACGGGCGCGCCGAGCTGGAGGTCCGCTGGCAGCCGGAGGGCGCCCCGGCCGCCGGCCACCGGGCGACCCTGCTGCGGGCCACCCTGCGGGCCGAGGCGCTGAACCGGCCCCGGCTGCTCGCCGACCTCACCGCGGCGATCTCCGCCGAGGGGGTGGGCATCGTCTCCGCCGAGGTCGAGCCGCCGCAGGAACTGCGGGTCCGGCACACCTACACCGTCGAGCTGCCCGAGCCGGGCGCCCTGCCCGCCCTGATGCGGGCGATGCTGAGGGTCTCCGGGGTGTACGACGTGAGCCGTCCGCACGCGCCCGAGGGGACCCAGACCCGGCACTCCGGCGGAAATGGGGGTGACCGGTCCGTGCCGGGCATGGGACCATCATGGGGAATTCACGGCCGGTCCACGGCGTTCCGAGAGCACAGGGGCTCTGGCGGGACCCAAGGGCCTCCGCCGCAGCATTCCAGCGACCAAAGGACAGAATGACCTCCACGTTCGACACCCGCGACCACGCCGACGCCCCGCGCCGCCTCGACGGTCTGCGGGCGGGAGCCCTCATGGACGAGGACCTCGCGGCCATCGACGAGGACCTCGGCCACAACTACGACGGCGACCAGTACGACCGCAGCGAGCGCGCAGCCCTGCGCCGGGTCGCCGGCCTCTCCACCGAACTCGAAGACGTCACCGAGGTCGAGTACCGCCAGCTCCGTCTGGAGCGCGTGGTGCTCGTCGGCGTCTGGACCGACGGCACCCTGGAGGAGGCGGAGAACTCGATGGCCGAGCTCGCCGCCCTCGCCGAGACGGCCGGCTCCGAGGTCCTGGACGGCGTCATCCAGCGCCGCGACAAGCCCGACGCGGCCACCTACATCGGCTCCGGCAAGGCGCAGGAGCTGCGCGACATCGTCGCCTCCAGCGGCGCCGACACCGTGGTCTGCGACGGTGAGCTCACCCCCGGCCAGCTGATCCACCTGGAGGACGTGGTCAAGGTCAAGGTCGTCGACCGGACGGCCCTGATCCTGGACATCTTCGCCCAGCACGCCAAGTCCCGGGAGGGCAAGGCGCAGGTCTCGCTCGCGCAGATGCAGTACATGCTGCCGCGCCTGCGCGGCTGGGGTCAGTCGCTGTCCCGGCAGATGGGTGGCGGTGGCTCCGGCTCCTCGGGCGGCGGCATGGCCACCCGTGGTCCCGGTGAGACCAAGATCGAGACCGACCGGCGCCGGATCCGCGAGAAGATGGCGAAGCTCCGCAAGGAGATCGCCGACATGAAGAAGGGCCGCGACACCAAGCGCCAGGAGCGCAAGCGCCACCAGGTGCCGTCCGTGGCCATCGCCGGGTACACCAACGCCGGCAAGTCCTCCCTGCTCAACCGGCTCACCGGTGCGGGCGTGCTGGTGGAGAACGCGCTGTTCGCCACCCTGGACCCGACCGTGCGCCGGGCCCAGACCCCGAGCGGGCGGCTGTACACCCTGGCCGACACCGTCGGCTTCGTCCGGCACCTGCCGCACCACCTGGTCGAGGCCTTCCGCTCGACCATGGAGGAGGTCGCCGACGCCGACCTCATCCTGCACGTGGTGGACGGCTCGCACCCCGAGCCGGAGACGCAGCTGGCCGCCGTCCGTGAGGTCATCGTCTCGGTCGACGCGCAGAACGTCCCCGAGATCGTGGTGATCAACAAGGCGGACGCCGCCGACCCGCACGTGCTGCAGCGCCTGCTGCGCCGCGAGCCGCACGCCATCGTGGTGTCGGCCCGCAGCGGCGCGGGCGTCGATGAGCTGCTGAAGCTCATCGACGACGAGCTGCCGCGTCCGGCCGTCGAGGTGCGGGCCCTGGTGCCCTACACCCAGGGCGCGCTGGTCTCCCGGGTGCACAAGGAGGGGGAGCTGCTCTCCACCGAGCACACCGGCGAGGGCACACTGCTGCACGCCAAGGTGCCGGCCGAGCTGGCCGCCGAGCTGGAGCACTTCACGGTCGCCCTGCAGGGCTGAACCGCCCGCTGGAGCAGCCCCTGGACGACTTCCGTCCGGGGGCTACTTCACGTTCTTGGTGAAGTAGTCGAAAGCCTGCTTCGCCTGGTCCTGGAGGGACGGCCCGGCCAGGTAGCCGACCGGGTCGCGGTCGCCGATCGAGCTGACGCTGACCAGGTTGGGCCTGCCGTCCTTGGTGATGAACCAGCCGCCGCCGCCCGCGCCGCCGGTCATGGTGCAGCCGATCACGTACATCGGCGGGCGGGCCGGGTCGAAAGACAGCCGGCCCGGCGCGGCGGCGGAGTCGCAGCGCTGCAGCTCCGTGCCGTCGAAGGGCCGCTCGACCGGGTAGCCGAAGGCGGCGGCCGAGGTGATCTGCTCGCGGGGGGCGTTGAACCAGACCGGGACGGAGCCGCCGACGGTCTCCTCCAGGGAGCGGCCTGAGTCGGACTCCCCGCGCACTCGGACGATCCCGTAGTCGTACTGGTCGTGGGCGCCGACGCCGCTCTCCTGGAGCCAGGTCGGCGACACCAGCGCGCGCACCACCGTCCAGCGGCCGTACGGGGCGGCCTGGCGGTCGTCGTACGGCTTGCCGCGGGCCGCCCGGCCGTCCCGGTTGAAGGCGGGCACGAAGACCAGGTTCTTCACCCAGCCGCCGCCCCTGCCGTCGTGCAGGCAGTGGGCGGCGGTGTAGACCAGGTTGCTGCGGCCCGGGTTGAGCGGGTCGGAGACCACCGTGCCGGAGCAGACCGCGTCGCCCTGGGAGGCTGTCATCAGCAGCTTGCCGACCAGGGCGGAGTCCGGGCCGTACGGGTGCGGCTGCGGACGGGCCCGGACGGCGCCCGGCGGGGCGTCGCGCTGGACGGCGGCCGGGGAGGCGGCGGTCAGCGAGTACTCGGGGGTGGGCCGGGCACCGGCGGCCTCCGTGCGGGCGGTCGTCCAGTAGCCGGGGGCCACCTGGCCGGTGAAGCCGCTGTCGGCTACGTAGCGGGCCCAGTCCTCCAGCTTCCAGCCGCTCAGGTCGCCCCGACTGGTCGGCGCGGCCCTGGGCAGTGCCGCGGGCGGTGCGGCCGGGGCGGCGGGGCCGTCCGGGCCGCAGGCGGCCGCGGTGAGCGTCAGGGCGGCGAGCAGCGCGGCGCTGGCCGTGGCGGCCCGCCGTGCCCTGGTGGCCGTGCTGCTGGTGTCGCCCATGGTGCTGGCGGTGCTGGTGCTGCTCATGGTTTCGGCACTGATGCTGACACTGCTGACACTGCTGGCGGTGCTGGCGGTGCTGGCGGTGCTGGCGGTGCTGACACTGCTGGCGGTGCTGATGGTGCGCAAGCTGAGGAGTCCCCCGTGGTGGTGCCGGTCACTGCTTCCTGGAGATCCAGTCCAGGGCCTGCTTGGCGACCGTCTCCAGGTACGGGCCGCTCAGCGAGGTGTGCTCCTGGGTGCCGATCGAGGTGTTGCTGACAAGGGCCGTCCGGCCGTCCGGCATGGTGGCGAACCAGCCGCCGCCGCTGGCACCCTGGGTCATGTTGCAGCCGATGGTCAGCATGGACGGACGCTTGGCGTCGAAGGACAGCCGGGTGGGTTTGCCGCCGTCGCACTTGTACAGTTCCTGGCCGTCGAACGGCTTGACCAGCGGGTAGCCGACGGCCGACACCTTGAGCTGGTCGCGGGGCGCGTCGAACCACACCGGGGCGGCCGAACCGACCGTCTCCTCCAGGGACTTGCCGGTGTCGTTCTGGTTGTGCACGCGCATCACGGCGAAGTCGTACTGATTGGCGGCGTCACCGGTCGGGCCGCCCTCGACCATCCACTGCGGGGAGGTGACGACCTGGTCGGCCCACCAGGTGCCGAGCGGGGCCAGCTCGGACAGCGGGGCCTTCCTGCCGCCGCTGGAGGCGCCGGAGTCGTTGTACGCGGGGACGAAGACCAGGTCCTTGTAGAAGTCCCCGCCCTTGCCCTGGTGGACGCAGTGCGCGGCCGTCCAGACCAGGTTGCTCCTGCCCGGGTGCTGCGGGTCGGCGATCACCGTCGCCGAGCAGTTGCCGCGGCCGCCCTGGGCGGAGAAGAACACCTTCCCGGAGGGCTGCTTGAGGTACGGGCGGGGCATCTGGACGGCCTTGACCACCGGCGGCTCCGGGTCGGTCACGCCGTCGTCGGCGGCCGGCTTGGCGGTCGGCGGGGCCGGGTCGGCGGGCTTGGCGTCGCCCATCTTGTCCGGGTTCCAGAAGTCCTTCACCACCGGGTTGTTGAAGACGTGCTTGGACGCCCACTTGTCCCAGTCGTCGAACTTCCACTTCTTCAGGTCGTCCCAGCTCTTCGGCAGCCCCTCCAGCAGGCTGCTCGGCAGGCCGGACGGCAGGGTGATCCCGCCGATGGCGCCGCCGCCCGGGCCCGCCGAGCCGCTCGCGTCCGTGGCGGGCGGCGGCGCCGCGGTCCGGTCGCCGCCCGCCGGGCCGTCCGGGCCGCAGGCGCTCGCGGCCAGCAGTGTTCCGGTGACCAGGGCGGCGGCCAGGGCTGACCGGTGGATCGATGGCATCTGTGCGCTTCCCCCTGTGCTCGGTCGGACTTCGGTGCGGCGGCTCACCGCCCTGGAGTCTTCCATCGCCGGCAAGGACGGCGGCGGCCGCCCCCCGGGTTCCGGAGCTGACCGGAGGTCACCGGTCCGTGACGCGGGGCCGTTCCCCTCGTTGGCACAGCAGGGCTGCCCCGCCCGGTGGTGCACTATCCCCGGTCTTCACCCGGACGAGTGATCCATCCTTGTGATCACCCGTCAGGGATAGGTAACCCTTACCTGACGCGACGGTGCGAGCGCCCGCCCATCCCCTCCGCCACCAGAGCGCGTCCGCACCCCCACGCGCACCAAGGAGCAGCCTTGAGCACCGCCCTCACCGGAGCCCCGCCCGTCCCGTCGCCGACGGCGGGCCGGGCCGCCTCGCCCGACCCGCTGCTGCACCCCGACCCCGCCGTCGCTGCCGAACAGGCCGCTCTGGAAGCCCTGTTGAGGTGCTGGACGCGGGAGACCGGAGCCCGCCCCGGAACGGACGGCCGACTGCGGATCGACGTCCTCGGCGGCGCCGCCCGGCTCACCGCTCCGGTCCGCTACTGGTCGTCCGGCGGCTGGCACCGCTTCGGCCCGGCCACCCTCTCCGCCGGCGAGGGGACCGCGGCGGCCCCGGTGGACGCCGTCACCGCCGCCGCACTGCTCGCCGCCGCGGCCGCCGAACGGCCCGACCCCGGGCAGGTCGCCGACCTCGCCGCCCGGGTCGCCGACTCGGTGATGCGCACCGCCGAGATCCTCGCCCACCGCCGCACCGGCGCCGAACCCGGCGGGCCGGAGAGCTCCCACTTCCTCGCCGCCGAACAGTCCCTGCTGCTCGGCCACCCGCTGCACCCCACCCCGAAGAGCCGCGACGGCCTCGGCCCGGCCCAGAGCGCCGCCTACTCGCCCGAACTCCACGGCTCCTTCCAACTGCACTGGTACGCCGTGGACCGCGCGGTCCTCGCGACCGGCTCGGCCGTCGCCCGGAGCGCCGACCGGCTCACCGCGGCCCTGCTCGGCGGCGGCGCCGCACTGCCGCCCGGCACCGCCGCCCTGCCGCTGCACCCCTGGCAGGCCCGCGAACTCGCCCACCGCCCGGCCGTCGCCGCCCTGCTCGCCGACGGACTGCTGCACGACCTCGGCCCGGCCGGCGAACCCTGGCACCCCACCTCCTCGGTGCGCACCGTCTACCGGCCCGGCACGCCGTGGATGCTCAAGCTCTCGCTCGGCCTGCGGATCACCAACTCCCGCCGGGAGAACCTGCGCAAGGAACTCCACCGCGGCCTGGAGGTGCACCGGCTGCTGGAGACCGGGCTCGCCGCCGAGTGGCGGGCCGCCCACCCCGGCTTCGACATCGTCCGCGACCCGGCCTGGATCGGGGTGGACCACCCCGGCCTCGGCGACCCCGGTGGCCTGGACACCGTGCTGCGAGCCCAGCCCTTCGCACCCACCGAGCGCGCGCTGTGCGTGGCCGGGCTGGTCGCCGAGCAGCCGCGCGGCACCGGCACCACCGTGCCGTCCCGGCTCGGCGACACCCTGCGCTCGCTCGCCGCCCGCACCGGCCGTCCGCTGCCCACCGTCGCCGCCGAATGGTTCCTGCGCTACCTGGACGCCGTCGTGCTGCCCGTCCTCTGGATGGACGGCCGGGGCGGCATCGCGCTGGAGGCGCACCTGCAGAACAGCATCGTCCTGCTGGACGCCGAGGGCTGGCCCAGCGGCGGCCGCTACCGCGACAACCAGGGCTACTACTACCGGGAGAGCGCCGCCGGGCGGCTCACCGCCCGACTGCCCGGACTCGGCGCGCAGAGCGACACCTTCCTGCCCGACGCCGTCATCGACCACCACTTCGCCTACTACCTCGGCATCAACCACGTGCTCGGGCTGGTCGGCGCCCTCGGCTCCCAGGGGCTCGCCGACGAGACGGTGCTGCTGGCCGGGCTGCGCCGGTTCCTGGCCGGTCCGCGGGCCGCCGCCACCGGCTCGGCGCTGCCCGCCCTGCTGCTGGACGCGCCCACCCTGCCCTGCAAGGCCAACCTGCTCACCCGGATCAACGGCCTGGACGAGCTGGTCGGGCCGGTCTCCACCCAGTCCGTGTACGTGGACATCCCCAACCCGGTGGCGGGCGGCTGATGCTGGACGACCTGCCCGGGTGGGGCGAAGCCCCCACCCCGGCCGGCCGGTTCCGGCTCAGCCCGGTGCGGCTGCCCGCCGACCTGGAACTGCTCGCCGGCTGGATGAACGACCCCGAGGTCGACGAGTTCTGGGCGCTCGCCGGGCCGCCGGCCGTCACCGAGCGGCACCTCCGGGCCCAACTCGACGGCGACGGGCGCAGCGTGCCCTGCCTCGGCCTGCTCGACGGCGCCCCGATGAGCTACTGGGAGGTCTACCGAGCCGACCTCGACCCGCTCGCCGCGCACTACCCGGCCCGGCCGCACGACACCGGCGTGCACCTGCTGCTCGGCCCCGCGGCCAGCCGGGGCCGGGGACTGGGGGCCCAGCTGCTGGCCGCACTCGCAGAAATGATTCTCCGCCGACTGCCCGACTGCGGACGGGTGGTGGCCGAACCGGACGTCCGCAACCGCCGCTCGGTCCGCGCCTTCGAACGCGCCGGGTTCCGGGCCGCCGCCGAACTCGACCTGCCCGACAAACGCGCCGCCCTGATGATCCGTGACCGCGACGCAAGGCCCGTCTCGCGGCTCCGACTCCCCGCCTAGGAAACGCCAGTGGACACCCTCCTCCCGCACGACCCCCCGTACGACCTGCTCGGCGTCGGCATCGGCCCGTTCAACCTCTCGCTCGCCGCCCTCGCCGAGCCCGTGCCCGGCCTGCGCACGCTCTTCTGCGACCAGCGCCCGGAGTTCCGCTGGCACCACGGCATGCTGGTGGACGGCGCCCGGATGCAGGTGCCCTTCCTCGCGGACCTGGTCTCGCTGGTGGACCCGACCAACCCGTGGTCCTTCCTCAACTACCTGCGCGCCCAGGACCGGCTCTTCCCGTTCTACTTCGCCGAACGCTTCCAGCTGCCCCGCCGGGAGTATGACCACTACTGCCGCTGGGCCGCCGAGCTCCTGCCCAACTGCCACTTCGGCACCGAGGTCACCGCCCTGCACCGGGAGGGCGCGCTGTTCCGGGTCGAGTTGACGGACACCGCGACCGGGCGGCGCACCGAAGCCAGGGCCCGCAACCTCGTGCTCGGCGTCGGCACCCGTCCCGTGCTGCCCGAGGCCTTCGCCGCCCTGGCGGACCATCCCCGGGCCTTCCACTCCGCCGAGTACCTGGACCGCCGTGCCGACCTGGCCGGCGCCCGGGACATCACCGTGATCGGCAGCGGCCAGTCCGGCGCCGAGGTCTTCCTCGACCTGCTCCGCCGCCACGAGGGCGACGGCGTCCGGCTGCGCTGGCTCACCCGCACCAGGGCGCTCGCCCCCATGGAGTACTCCAAGCTCGGCCTGGAGCACTTCACCCCCGACTACACCCGCTACTTCCACGGCCTGCCCGGGCCCGTCCGGGACGCCCTGGTCACCGCCCAGTGGCAGCTGCACAAGGCTGCCAGTGCCGAGACCCTCGCCGAGATCCACGACCACCTCTACGAGCGCACCATCGGCCGCCCGATCGACACCGTCCCGGTCGAGATCACCCCCGGCACCGCCGTCACCGACGCCCGGCCCGGCCCCCGCGGCGGCCTCGAACTCCACTGCCGGCACACCGACTCCGGCGCCGAGCACGTGCTGCGCACCGACGCCGTGGTGCTCGCCACCGGCTACCGCGCCGCCCGCCCGGCCGCCCTCGAACCGCTCGCCCACCTGATCGACTGGGACGAGTCCGGGCGCTACCGGGTCGACCTCGACCACCGGGTCGCCACCCGGCCCGGGCTCACCGGCGGCCTCTACGTCCAGAACGCCGAGCTGCACACCCACGGCGTCGGCACCCCCGACCTCGGCCTCGGCGCCCACCGGGCCGCCGTCATCCTCAACGCCGTCACCGGGCGGACCGTCCACCGGCTGCCCGACCGCACCGCCTGGACCGGCTTCGCACCGCCCGTCCCCGCCGGTCCGACCGGCGCCACCGACCTGCTCGAACACCCCGCCCCCGTCGTCCCCCGCCCCCAGGAGCTGACCCGTGCCGCAGCCGTCGGCCGCTGAACCGCCGCTCTACCTGCCCCCGCACCTCACCGCCGGGCACTGGCAGCGGGCCGGCCGCGCCCTGCTGGCCAAGATGCTCGGCGAGTTCGCCTACGAGGAACTCCTCAGGCCCGTCCCGGGCGCCCTCGACGGCGAATACCTGCTGAAGCTGCCCGAGGCCGAGTACCGATTCGCGGCCCGGCGCGGCGCCTACGACAGCTGGCAGGTCGACCCGGAGTCGATCCGCTGCTCCCAGCCGGACGGCCTGGACCCCCTGCGCTTCCTGCCGTACGCCCGCGAGACCCTCGGGATGCGCGGCGAGACCACCGCCCACCTGATCCGCGAGCTCTCCGCCACCCTGACCGCCGACGCCCGCCAGCTCGCCACCGCGCTCACGGCCGCCGAACTCGCCGACCTCGACCACCCCGCGCTGGAGGGCCGGCAGGGCGGGCACCCGTGGATCGTCCCCAGCAAGGGCCGGATCGGCTTCTCCGGCACCGACGCCGCCCGCTGGACCCCGGAGGCCCGCACCCCCCGACCGCTGCCCTGGATCGCCGTCCACCGCCGGCTCGCCCAGTACCGCGGCGTGCCCGGCCTGGAGCACCCCGAGCAGCTGTACGCCCGGGAACTGGACGACGTCGACGCGCTGCGCGCCCCGCTCGGCGCCGACGCCGACGACTACCTGCTGCTGCCCGTCCACCCCTGGCAGTGGGACGAGACGGTCCTGTCGCTGTTCGCGCCCTGGATCGCCTCCGGCGAGATCGTCCCGCTGGCCTCGGACGGCGACCCACGGCTGCCCCAGCAGTCCATCCGCTCCTTCTTCAACACCGCCCACCCCGAGCGCTGCACCGTCAAGCTGCCGCTGTCCATCCTCAACACCCTGGTCTGGCGCGGACTGCCGGTCGAACGGACCCTCGCCGCGCCCGCCGTCACCGCCTGGCTGCACCGGCTGCGCGACGCCGACCCGTACCTGCGGGACGAGTGCCGGGTGATCCTGCTCGGCGAGATCGCCTCCGTCACCGTCGACCACCCCGTCTACCGGGAGATGCCCGAATCCCCCTACCAGTACAAGGAACTGCTCGGCGCGATCTGGCGCGAACCACTCGGCCCCTTCCTCGCCCCGGACGAACGCGCCCGCACCCTCGCCGCCCTGCTGCAGACCGGCTCCGACGGGCGCGCGCTCGCCGCCGAACTGATCACCCGCTCCGGCCTCACCCCCGCCGAGTGGACCGGCCGGCTGTTCGCCGCGCTGCTGCCGCCGCTGCTGTACTTCCTCCACCGCTACGGACTGGTCTTCTCCCCGCACGGCGAGAACGCCATCGTGGTCTTCGACGACCGCGGCACCCCGACCCGCCTCGCGGTCAAGGACTTCGTCGACGACGTCAACCTCAGCGACCAGGACCTGCCCGAGCTGCGCGACCTGCCCGCCGAGGTCGCCGACGTACTGCTGCGGGACGACCCCCAGGGCCTGTGCCAGTTCATCCACTCCGGGCTGTTCATCGGCGTCTTCCGCTACCTCGCCCCGCTGCTGGAGGCGCAGACCGGACTGCCCGAGACCGAGTTCTGGGCCCTGCTGCGCGCCGAGATCCACCGCTACCAGGACCGCTTCCCCGAGCTGCGCGAGCGCTTCGAGCTGTTCGACCTGTTCCGGCCCCGGATCGACCGGCTCTGCCTCAACCGCAACCGGCTGATCATGGACGGCTACCAGGACCGTCCGCACCGCCCGCACGCCGTCCGGCACGGGACGGTGCCGAACGCCCTGGTCGCCGTGGAGGTGCGCGTTCCGGCCGAGCGGGACCGGATTGTCACCCCCGCCCCGTAGGGTGGAAGGGTCATGACGAACGACTCCGAATCCCAGCCCGCGACGGACCTCGGCGACGAGGCCGAGGAAGCCGTCGCCGTCCCGCGCTCGCGGATCCCCGAGCTGCTCCACGCCGCGGTCGAGTCCGTCGGCGGCGTCGAGCGCCCCGGCCAGGTGCGGATGGCCGAGGCCGTCGCCGACGCCGTCGACCACGCCGAGCACCTGCTCGTCCAGGCCGGCACCGGCACCGGCAAGTCCCTCGCCTACCTGGTGCCGGCCCTCGCCCACGGCGACCGCGTGGTGGTCGCCACCGCCACCCTGGCGCTGCAACGCCAGCTGGTGGAACGGGACTTGCCGCGCACGGTCGAGGCGCTGCACCCGGTGCTGCGCCGCCGCCCGCTGTTCGCGATGCTCAAGGGCCGCTCCAACTACCTCTGCCTGCACCGCGCCAACGAGGGCACCCCGAGCGACGAGGGCGAGGGCCTGTTCGACCCGGTGGACGCGCTCGGCGGCCCCGCGGGCAAGCTCGGCCAGGAGGTGCTGCGGCTGCGCGACTGGGCGGAGGAGACCGAGACCGGCGACCGGGACGACATGAGCCCCGGTGTCTCGGACAAGGCCTGGGCGCAGCTGTCCGTCACCTCCAAGGAGTGCCTGGGCGCGACCCGCTGCGCGTACGGGCAGGAGTGCTTCGCGGAGAAGGCCCGGGAGCGGGCCAAGCTGGCGGACGTCGTGGTCACCAACCACGCGATGCTCGCGATCGACGCGATCGAGGGCGCGCCGGTACTGCCCGAGCACGGGCTGCTGATCGTGGACGAGGCGCACGAGCTGGTCAACCGGGTCACCGGCGCGGCCACCGCCGAGCTGACCGTCGGCGCCGTGAACCGGGCGGTGAAGCGGGCGGCCCGGCTGGCCAACGAGAAGGCCGTGGACCTGCTGCAGGCCGCCGCCGAGAACTACCACGGCCTGATGGAGACCGCCCAGCCCGGTCGGGTCGAGGAGCTGCCCGAGTACCTGGCGTACGCGGTCACCGCGATCCGGGACTCCGCCCGGCAGGTGATCTCCTCGCTCGGCGAGACCAGGGACAAGGGGCTCAGCGACGAGGACGCGGTCCGCAAGCAGGCGATGGCCTCGGCCGAGACCCTGCACGAGACGGCCGAGCGGCTGCTGGAGGACTCCGAGTACGACGTCGTCTGGATCGAGCGCAGCGACCGCTACGGGCTGGGCACCGCCTCGCTGCGGGTCGCGCCGCTGAGCGTGTCCGGGCTGCTGCGCGAGGGGCTCTACAAGGAGCGCTCGGTCGTGCTCACCTCGGCCACCCTCAAGCTGGGCGGGGACTTCAACGGCGTGGCCGGCTCGCTCGGCCTGCCCAAGGAGACCAGGCTGCCGGACCGGCGCACGCCCGGCGACAACCCGGAGCCCGGCTTCGGGGAGGACGCCGTCCCGTACTGGCGGGGGATCGACGTCGGCTCGCCGTTCAAGTACCCCAAGCAGGGCATCCTGTACGTCGCCAAGCACCTCGCCGACCCCGGGCGCGATCCCGAACGGCCGGACATGCTGGACGAGTTGGAGGAGCTGATCGGCGCGGCCGGCGGGCGGACGCTGGGCCTGTTCTCCTCGATGCGCGGCGCCCAGGCGGCCGCCGAGGCGATGCGGGAGCGGCTGGACCACCGGATCCTGCTCCAGGGCGAGGACACCCTGGGCGAGCTGATCCGGGAGTTCGCCTCGGACGCGACCACCTGCCTGTTCGGCACGCTCTCGCTGTGGCAGGGCGTGGACGTGCCCGGTTCGGCCTGCCAGCTGGTCGTGATGGACCGCATCCCCTTCCCGCGGCCGGACGACCCGCTGATGAGCGCCCGTCAGAAGGACGTCGAGCAGCACGGCGGGAACGGCTTCATGGCCGTCGCGGCGACGCACGCGGCGCTGCTGATGGCGCAGGGCGCGGGCCGGCTGGTCCGCGCGGCGGACGACCGGGGCGTGGTGGCGGTGCTCGACCCGCGGGTGGAGACCAAGCGGTACGGGGGCTTCTTCCGGTCCTCGATGCCGGAGTTCTGGTACACCACGGACCGCAACCAGGTGCGCCGCTCGCTGGCGGCGATCGACGCCTCGGCGCCGCCGGTGAGGCCGGTGGCGAAGCGGGGCTGAGGGTTGCGGGCCTTCGGGCCCTCCCCGGGGAACGGCCCGGGGAGGGCCCGGCGAACGCCGGAGGGGCTCCCCGCAGTGGCGGTGGAGCCCCCTCTCCGGTGTGGTGCGGGTGGCGCGGCGCCGTCAGAGGCGGCGCAGGACCGCGACGACCTTGCCCAGGATGGTGGCGTTGTCGCCGTTGATCGGCTCGTAGGCCGGGTTGTGCGGCATCAGCCAGATCCGGCCGTCCTCACGCTTGAGCCGCTTGACGGTGGCCTCGCCGTCGATCATCGCGGCCACGATGTCGCCGTTCTCGGCGACCGGCTGACGGCGCACGGTGACCCAGTCGCCGTCGCAGATGGCCGCCTCGATCATCGAGTCGCCGCGCACGGTGAGCGCGAACAGCTCGCCCTCGCCGACCAGCTGGCGGGGCAGCGGGAAGACGTCCTCGACGGTCTGCTCGGCCAGGATGGGACCGCCGGCGGCGATCCGGCCGACCAGCGGCACGTAGGAGGTGGAAGGGCGCCCGGCCGTCTCGGCGGTGTTCGGGCGGGCCACCTCGACGCCGCGGACCTCGTAGGCGCGCGGGCGGTGCGGGTCGCGGCGGAGGAAGCCCTTGCGCTCCAGGGCCATCAGCTGGTGGGCGACCGAGGAGGTGCTGGACAGGCCCACGGCCTGGCCGATCTCGCGCATGGACGGCGGATAGCCGCGGCGCTGGACGGAGTCGCGGATGACCTCGATGACCCGGCGCTGGCGCTCGGTGAGGCCGGCCTCGTCGGTGCGGATGCCGGGGGGACGGCCGGGCATCGCACGGGCCGGGGAGGGGTGGGTGTCGTCCATCGTGGGGGAGGGTTCGATGGGCTGGTCGGGGACGCGGCCGGTGGTGGACACGGCCGGGCCGGAGAGGCGGTGGTCTTCGCTACGGTCCATGCTGATGTCCACGCTCTGCTGATTCGTGGTGCGCTGCCCCACCTTGAACTGGGAGTGTTCCTGCACCGGGATGGTGTTGCTTTCGATGGTGTTCACGGCGGCCCCTCTCGACGGCTGTCCTCTCCCTTTTCCAGCCCAACGCACCTCCTATCGAAAGGTTGCGCCAAACACACGTTCGAGTGAATTATTCGGGAGTTGGCTGACTCGATCAAGGCTTTGTTGTACATCGAGCAATTGTTCGATCGAAATGTCGCCTCCGGAAGTCTAATCGGCGCCGACACGCCACGGGTGTCGCATCCCCCGAAGGCCTAGATGTAGTGGCTAGAGTCCTCTCCGTGCCCAGTACTAGTGGTCGCGTCGCATGATCAGCTTGCCGAGGCCGGGGGCGCATCGCTTAGACTCAACCGGTCCGCACGTCCTGCCAGGGAGGGATCCCCAGGTGCACTGCCCCTTCTGCCGGCACTCCGACAGCCGCGTTGTCGACAGCCGG
The DNA here is from genome assembly GCF_042734825.1 of Kitasatospora sp. NPDC059648. NCBI lineage: Bacteria > Bacillati > Actinomycetota > Actinomycetes > Kitasatosporales > Streptomycetaceae > Kitasatospora > Kitasatospora sp. NPDC059648. The sequence continues at coordinate 19,964 of NZ_JBHWDU010000028.1, forward strand.
ACCACCGAGGACGGCAGCTGCATTCGCCGTCGTCGACAGTGCCCGGACTGCGGTCGCCGTTTCACCACCGTGGAGACGGCCGCGCTCATGGTCGTCAAGCGCAGCGGCGTCACCGAACCCTTCTCCCGGCAGAAGGTGATCACCGGAGTCCGCAAGGCCTGTCAGGGCCGTCCGGTCACCGAGGACGCCCTCGCCCAGCTCGGGCAGCGGGTCGAGGAGTGCGTGCGGGCCAGCGGCAACGCCGAGCTGACCACCCACGACGTGGGGCTGGCCATACTCGGCCCGCTGAAGGAACTCGACCTGGTCGCGTACCTGCGCTTCGCCAGCGTGTACCAGGCGTACGACGGACTAGAGGACTTCGAGGCCGCCATCGCGGAACTCCGTGCCGAGCGGCCCGTCACCGAGGCGGACGGCACCTGCGTGCCCGTTCCCGCCGCCGCGCCCTAGGAGGCGCGCCCGGCCCCCGGGGGGCCGCCACAGCCAGCACGACGCAGGCCCCCAGCGGGCCGTCGGCACCACTGGCCCCGCGTGGGCCCACGCGTGCCCGGAAACGGGGCGCGGAACACTACGAACCGTGCGTAAGCGGGCGGGGTCTCCGCCTGCCCGCACACCGGAAGAACGAACCAGCGGTGCCCGGATTTTTCGGGGCACTTCGGGCGTTTGCCCAGGAGGAGGAGCGAGAAGTGACAGACACCACGAGCGGTTCCGCGCGCGGGTCGAAGTCCGAGAAGGCCGCGGTCAAGGGCGCCAAGGCCCCGAAGGGCGGTCTCCGGATGGAGCGCATCTACACCACCCCTGGCGTGCACCCGTACGACGAGGTCCGCTGGGAGCGGCGCGACGTCGTCATGACCAACTGGCGCGACGGCTCGATCAACTTCGAGCAGCGCGGCGTGGAGTTCCCGGACTTCTGGTCGGTCAACGCCGTCAACATCGTCACGTCCAAGTACTTCCGCGGCGCCGTCGGCACCCCGCAGCGCGAGTGGAGCCTCAAGCAGATCATCGACCGCGTGGTGCTCACCTACCGCGCGGCCGGCGAGAAGCACGGCTACTTCGCCGGCAAGGACGACGCCGAGATCTTCGAGCACGAGCTGACCCACGCCCTCCTCCACCAGGTGTTCAGCTTCAACTCGCCGGTCTGGTTCAACGTCGGCACCAAGCAGCCCCAGCAGGTCAGCGCGTGCTTCATCCTGTCCGTCGACGACTCCATGGAGTCGATCCTCGACTGGTACAAGGAAGAGGGCATGATCTTCAAGGGCGGCTCCGGGGCCGGCCTCAACCTCTCCCGCATCCGCTCCTCCAAGGAACTGCTGTCCTCCGGCGGCAACGCGTCCGGCCCGGTCTCCTTCATGCGCGGCGCCGACGCCTCGGCCGGCACCATCAAGTCCGGTGGCGCCACCCGCCGCGCGGCCAAGATGGTCGTGCTCGACGTCGACCACCCGGACGTCGAGGCCTTCATCGAGACCAAGGTGAAGGAGGAGGAGAAGATCCGCGCCCTGCGCGACGCGGGCTTCGACATGGACCTCGGCGGCGACGACATCGCGTCCGTCCAGTACCAGAACGCCAACAACTCGGTCCGCGTCAACGACGAATTCATGACCGCCGTCGAGAACGGCACCGAATTCGGCCTGCGCGCGCGGATGACCGGCGAGGTCATCGAGACCGTCGACGCCAAGAAGCTGTTCCGCAAGATGGCCGAGGCCGCCTGGGCCTGCGCCGACCCCGGGATCCAGTACGACTCCACCATCAACCACTGGCACACCTGCCCGGAGTCCGGCCGCATCAACGCGTCCAACCCCTGCTCCGAGTACATGCACCTGGACAACTCCAGCTGCAACCTCGCCTCGCTGAACCTGATGAAGTTCCTGCGCGAGGACACTGCGTCGGCCGGCGGGGTGGGCTTCGACGCCGCGACCTTCGCCAAGGTCGTCGAGCTGGTCATCACCGCGATGGACATCTCCATCTGCTTCGCCGACTTCCCGACCGAGAAGATCGGCGAGACCACCCGGGCCTTCCGCCAGCTCGGCATCGGCTACGCCAACCTCGGGGCCCTGCTGATGGCCACCGGCCACGCCTACGACAGCGAGGGCGGCCGCGCCCTGGCCGGCGCCATCACCTCGCTGATGACCGGCACCGCCTACCGCCGTGGCGCCGAACTCGCCGGTGTGGTCGGCCCGTACGACGGCTACGCCCGCAACGCCGCCGCCCACCAGCAGGTCATGAAGCAGCACGCCGACGCCTCCCTGGACGCCGTCTCCTTCGACGACCTGGACGCCCCGGTCTGGCTCGCGGCCAACAAGTCCTGGCAGGACGTGCTGCGCATCGGAGCGCAGAACGGTTTCCGCAACGCCCAGGCCTCGGTGCTCGCCCCGACCGGCACCATCGGCCTGATGATGGACTGCGACACCACCGGCGTCGAGCCCGACCTCGCCCTGGTCAAGTTCAAGAAGCTGGTCGGCGGCGGCTCGATGCAGATCGTCAACGGCACCGTCCCGCGCGCCCTCAAGCGCCTCGGCTACCAGGACGAGCAGATCGAGGCGATCGTCGCCCACATCGCCGAGCACGGCAACGTGGTGGACGCTCCCGGTCTGAAGACCGAGCACTACGAGGTGTTCGACTGTGCGATGGGCGAGCGCTCCATCTCCCCGATGGGGCACGTGCGGATGATGTCGGCGATCCAGCCGTGGATCTCCGGCGCCATCTCCAAGACGGTGAACATGCCGGCCAGCGCGACCGTCGAGGACGTCGAGGAGATCTACTTCGAGGCGTGGAAGATGGGCGTCAAGGCGCTCGCCATCTACCGCGAGAACTCGAAGGTCGGCCAGCCGCTCTCGGCCAAGAAGAAGGACTCCGAGGGCAAGTCCGAGGAGGCTGCCGTTCCGGCCGCCGTCGAGAAGGTCGTCGAGTACCGCCCGGTCCGCAAGCGCCTGCCCAAGGGCCGCCCGGGCATCACCACCTCCTTCACGGTCGGTGGCGCCGAGGGCTACATGACCGCCAACTCCTACCCGGACGACGGCCTCGGCGAGGTCTTCCTGAAGATGTCCAAGCAGGGTTCGACCCTCGCGGGCATGATGGACGCCTTCTCCATCGCCGTCTCGGTCGGTCTGCAGTACGGCGTGCCGCTGGAGACCTACGTCTCGAAGTTCACCAACATGCGCTTCGAGCCGGCCGGTCTGACCGACGACCCGGACGTGCGGATGGCCCAGTCGATCGTCGACTACATCTTCCGCCGCCTGGCGCTGGACTTCCTGCCGTTCGAGACCCGCTCGGCGCTCGGCATCCACTCCGTCGAGGAGCGCACCCGCCACCTGGAGACCGGCTCCTACGAGCCGCTGGAGGTCGAGGAGCTCGACACCGAGTCGCTGGCCCAGTCCGCCCCGGTCGCCGCCGCCAAGCCGGCCCCGGCCGTCGAGGCGCCCAAGCCGGCCCCGAAGCAGGCCCACAACTCCACGGAGCTGATGGAGATCCAGCTCGGCCTCAACGCCGACGCGCCGCTCTGCTTCTCCTGCGGCACCAAGATGCGCCGCGCCGGCAGCTGCTACCTCTGCGAGGGCTGCGGCTCCACCAGCGGCTGCAGCTGACCGCCGGACCGACCCGCGCGGGTGAGCCACCGCTGAGGCGGGGGGGGGGCAGGTGCAGACCGCCCCCCCGCGAGAAGGTGGGCCGGCGCGGCGCAGGGGCAAAAAAAGGCCGGGGCCCGGCCCCC
>NZ_JBHWDU010000028.1:23676-60023 GCF_042734825.1 Kitasatospora sp. NPDC059648
ACCCCCGCCGGCCGCCCCTGACCGCGGCACCCCCCGGGGGGGTTGCCCCCCGGGTTGGGGGGGCTTTTCACTCCGGCGCCTCCCCCCGCCTCTTCTCGTTGCCCGGAGGCGCCGATGTCACGAATGCAGGCGGTGCCCGGTCCGTAGGGGGTGACGGCGTGTACCGAGAGGAGTGGTGTGGTGATGGGTACGGTGCTGGTGACCGGGGCGACGGGGACATTGGGCCGGGAGGTGGTGCGGCTGTTGGCGGCGCGCGGGGTGGCGGTGCGGGGGTTGAGCCGGCGGGCGCGCGCGGCGGGGGACGGGGTCGAGTGGGTGGTCGGGGACCTGGTCACCGGGGAGGGGATCGCGGCGGCGGTCGCCGGGGTCGAGACGGTGGTGGACTGCGCGACCACCCAGGGGAAGAAGGATGTGGCGGCGCTCGGGCGGCTGGTGGCGGAGGCCCGGGAGGCCGGCGTGCGGCACCTGGTGTACGTGTCGATCGTGGGGATCGACCGGGTGCCGGTCGCGTACTACCGGGCGAAGCTCGACTGCGAGCGGTTGCTGCGGGAGTCGGGTCTCGGGTGGACGGTGCTGCGGGCGACGCAGTTCCACGACCTGCTGCTGAAGGCCTTCGACCTGAGCGCGAGGCTGCCCGTGTTCCCGGTGGTGAGCGGCGCGCTGATCCAGCCGGTGGAGGTCCGGGAGGTGGCGGAGCACGTCGCGGAGCTGATGGGGCGGGAGCCGGCCGGGTTCGCGACGGAGGTGGGCGGGCCGCGGGTGCGGTCGTACCGGGAGCTGGCCGAGGCGTACCTGCGGGCGTCGGGCCGACGGCGGCCGGTGCTGCCGCTGCGGATCCCCGGGGCGGCGGGCCGGGCGCTGCGGGCGGGTGGGCTCACGGCTCCGGAGCGGACGGTGGGGCGGGGGTCCTTCGAGGAGGCGCTGGCGCGGCGGTTCGGGTGAGTTCCGCGGCCGGAGTCCCGCGACTGTCAACCCGGGTTGACATCTCCCCGGGTGTCAATCAGAGTTGACGGCATGAGCGAGAGCGGAGAGCTCACGGCCGCCGCGAGCAGTCGTGACCCCGCCGTGGGGCTCAGGGCGGTCCGCGCCCTGCGCGATCTGGCGGACCGCCTGGAGGCCCTGCAGGTGGAGAACGCCCGGTCGCAGGGCTGGTCCTGGCAGGACATCGCGGTCTGCCTCGGGGTCACCAGGCAGGCGGTGCACAAGAAGTTCGCACGGCGGACGCCCGGCAAGGGCGAGGACGGGGGCTGAGCGGTGTTCGAGCGTTTCACGGAAGCGGCGCGACGGGTCGTGGCCGGCGCGCAGGAGGAGAGGAGGCGAGGGGGCTGCGGCACGGCCACGTCGGGCCGGAGCACCTGCTGCTGGCGGTCCTGGCCCGGCCGGACGACCCGGTGGCCGCGGTCCTGACCGGGATGGGCCTGGATCACGGGGCGGCGCGCCGCGCCGTGGTCCGGCTGCTCGGGCCGGGGGACGACGCCGAGGCGTTGGCCTCGATCGGTGTGGACCTGGAGGCCGTCCGGGCCGCGGTGGAGTCGGCCTTCGGGGAGGGCGCGCTGGACCCGGTGGTGGACGAGGAGCCCGGGCGGCGGGGCTGGTTCCGGTCCGGAGGGCCGAAGCCGGCGCGCAGCCCGTACAGCCCGGGGGCGAAGAAGGTGCTGGAGCTGTCGCTGCGCGAGTCCCTGCGGCTGAAGTCGGGGGAGATCGCGGTGGGCCACCTGCTGCTCGGCGTGCTCCGGGTGGAGGACGGACTCGGGCTGCGGGTGGTCACCGACCACGGGCTGGACCCGGTGGCCGTACGGCAGGCGGTGGAGGCCAAACTATCCTGAGCGGCCCGGCCTGGCGGGAATGAAGGAGATTGGCCGTCAACTAGCGGGTTGAGGCCAATGTCTGAATCGATATGATCGGCCGAAAGCGTGAACCGATCAGCCGCCCGTCGACGTTTCGCGACGTCGCCGGGCGGTCTGGTATGTGCCCGAACAGCTGTCGGCGGCCGCAACCGCCGTCGATCCGCCGCCCGCGCCGCCGCCCGCCGACGTTGCCGAGGACCGCACCGATGAGAGAAGCCACCAGCCCCGACGGTCGGCCGCGCCGCCGGCCGGCGCCACGCACCGCCGCCCTGACCGCGGCCGCCGTCCTGCTGGCGCTGGTCGCCGCACCGGTCGGCGTCGTCCGGGCCCTGCACGCGCACCAGCCGCTCACCGCCGCCGCCGTGGCCGCCGTGGCGGTGCTCTGGCTGATCGCGGTGGGCGTCGCCGCGACCGGCGCCGAGCGCTCCCGCCGACTGGCCGGGGACCTGGCCGCGCAGCACGAGGAGACCCGGGCCGCGCTGGTCGCCGCCGGCACCGCCCGGCAGGCCGAGACGGCTGCCCGGGACCGCGCCGTCGCCGCGCTCGCCGAACGGGACGCCGCCCGGGCCGAGCAGGCCCGCGCCGAGGCGGACGTCGCCGCCGCCCGCACCGAGCTGGCCCGCCTGCGGACCCGGCTCGACACCGAGCGGGCAGAGGCGGAGGCGGAAAGGGAGCGGGCCGCCGCAGAGCGGGCCGAGCTGGAGCGGATCCCCGAGGGCGTGCTGCCCGAGGTGGTGCAGAAGCTGCGCGGGGGCGCGGCCGTGGACAGCGCGCTGGCCGCCCACCGCAAGCACCCCCAGTACGCGCTGCTGCGCGCCGTCGGGGAGGAGATCGGCCGGGGCGAGCGGCTGCGGGCCGCCGCGCTCGCGGTCTGCGCGACCGCCGCAGGCCGGGTCCAGGCGCTGGCCACGAGCATGCACGCGGAACTGCGCGAGATGCAGCACCGGCATGACGAGGAGGTCCTCGGAGACCTGCTGCGGCTGGACCACTCCACCGCCCAGGCGGGCCGGATGGCGGACAGCATCGCGGTGCTCACCGGCGCCCGCTCGGGCCGCCGCTGGGCCAAGCCGATCGCGGTGGAGTCGGTGCTGCGCGGCGCACTCGGCCGGATCGGCGCCTACCAGCGGGTGCGGCTGCACAACGCCAGCACCGCCGCGGTGGCCGGCTTCGCGGCCGAGGGCGTGATGCACGCGCTGGCCGAACTGCTGGACAACGCCACCAACTTCTCCGCCCCGCCGTCCGAGGTGCACGTGTACGTCGAGGAGGTGCCCGCCGGTCTGGCGGTCACCGTCGAGGACAGCGGGCTGGGCCTGAGCGACAGTTGGCTGCGCCGGGCCGAACGCGCCGTCTCCGACGAGCCGCTGGACCTCGCCACGCTCTCCGCGGGCACCCGGCTGGGCCTCGCGGTGGTCGGCGTGCTGGCGCGCAAGCACGGCCTGCAGATCTCCTTCCGGCCGTCCGCGCGCGGCGGCACCGGCGTGGTGATGCTGATCCCGCAGCAGCTGGTCACCCACGCTGCTCCGGCGCCCACCGCGGCGCCCGCGCCCGCCACGGAGGCCGTGCGCCCCGCGCTCACGCCCGCCCGCCCGGCGCCCGCCCCGCTGCCGCCCGCTCCCGGCGCGCCCGCCGCCGTACCGGCTCCGGCGCCTGCCGCGGTGCCGACCGCCGTACCCGTCGGCGCGGTGGTCCCGGCACCCGCCGTCCCCGCCCGGCCCCCGGCCGCGCCCGCCCGGATGACCGACAGCGGCCTGCCGCAGCGCCGCCGGGGGCAGACCCTGGCCACCACCGCCGCCGCCGCGGCCCCGGTCGCCAAGCCCGTACGGACCGACGCGGCGCGCGCCGCCGCCCGGTTCGGCGCCTTCCGCCGGGCCGCCCAGTCGGCGCTGCCCGCATCCGGGCCGACGCCGACCGCGGACACCGACACCACGCCCGACGCTTCCCCCGTCACCGAGAAGGACACCTGATGAGCAGCGCCCCCGACCGCGACCTCGACTGGCTGTTGGAAAACCTGCTGGCGGCTACCCCCGGCACCCGGCACGCCCTGGTTCTCTCCGCCGACGGCCTCAAGCTCTGCCACACCGCCGGGCTGAGCGCCGACCAGGCCGACCAGCTGTCCGCGATCGCCTCCGGTCTGCAGAGCCTGGCGCACGGCGCATCGATCGAGTTCGGCGACGGCAGCGGCGGCGTGCGGCAGTCGATGACCGAGTTCCACGGCGGCATCCTGTGCATCGTGGCAGCCGGTGAGGGCGCCCACCTCGCGGTGGTCACGGACGACGACGCGGACGTGGGCGTGGTCGGCCACAACATGCACGGCCTGATCGAGCAGATCGGCATCCACCTCAGCGCGCCCGCCCGGGGCTCGGACTCCGGCGAGGCCGCCGCGCAAGAGAGCGCCGGGATATGACCGGCGGGCCGGTGCTGCCGGGCCGGGACGACGACCCGGACCGCCTCTACACCATCACCGGGGGCCGCAGCCGCTCCCCGGAGAACGCCTTCGACCTGGTCACCCTGATCGTCGCCGAGCGGCAGCCGGCGCCGGGGATGCAGTCGGAGCACGCCCGGATCCTGCGGATGTGCGAGGCCCCGACCGCCGTGGTGGAGGTGGCGGCGGAGCTGTCGCTGCCCGTCTCGGTGGTGAAGATCCTGCTCGGCGACCTGCTGGAGTCCGGGGCGGTCACCGCCCGCCACCCCAGGTTCGCGCCGAACAAGGCCCGGCTGCCCGATCTCGACACGCTGAAGCAGGTGCTGCATGGCCTCCAACGGCTCTGACGTCCAGCCGGTGGGGCGCACCCCGCTGCGGGCGACCGCCGACAACGCGCTGAAGATCGTCGTGGTCGGCGGCTTCGGGGTGGGCAAGACCACCCTGGTCGGCTCGGTCAGCGAGATCCGCCCGCTGAACACCGAGGAGGTGATGACCCGGGCGGGGGAGGGCATCGACCCGGCCGGCAGCTGGGGCAAGCGCTCCACCACGGTCGCCTTCGACTTCGGCCGGATCACCCTGTCCGAGCGGCAGGTGCTCTACCTGTTCGGCGCGCCCGGGCAAGAACGTTTCTGGTTCCTCTGGGACCGGCTGTTCAGCGGCGCTCTGGGGGCTGTCGTCCTGGTGGACACCCGGCGGCTGGAGGACTCCTGGTACGCGATCGACCGGCTGGAGCACCACGGCACCCCGTTCATCGTCGCCCGCAACAACTTCGGCGAGCCCGGTCACACCCTGGAGCAGGTCCGCGAGGCCCTGGACCTGCCGCCCGAGGTCCCGCTGGTGGACTGCGACGCCCGTGACCGAGAGTCCGGCAAGCGGGTGCTGATCGAACTGGTCCACCACCTGGCCGCCCTGGCGGGGGCCGACGCGGACACCCTCGCGGGGTTCGATGCGGACGCCCTCGCGGGGGTCGACGCAGACGCCCGCTCCGGCACCGACCCGGAAGCCCCCGCCGCCGCCGAGCCGGTCGCCCCCGCCGGAGCACCCGACGCGATCTACGAGGAGAGCACCCCGTGACCGAGCCCGCCGTCACCCCGCCCCCGGGCTGCCCGGCGCACGCCGGCGCCACGCCGCTTTACGGGCCGCGCTTCCAGACCGACCCGGCCCAGCTCTACCGCGAGCTGCGCGCCGCGCACGGCCCGGTCGCCCCGGTCGAGCTGGCCGGCGGCGTGCCCGCCTGGCTGGTCATCGGCTACCGGGAACTGCAGCAGGTCACCGGCCAGCCGCAGCTGTTCGGCCGGGACTCGGGCCGCTGGCACGCCTGGGCGACGCTGCCCGCCGACTGGCCGCTGAAGCCGATGATGGCGCCGGTGCCGTCGATGCTGTACACGGAGGGCGAGGAGCACGTCCGCCGCTCCCGTGCGGTCACCGACGCCCTGGCCGGGATCGACCCGTACGAACTGCGCAAGCACTCCGAGGAGATCGCCGACCGGCTGATCGACGGGTTCGCCGGGCGCGGTGAGGCCGACCTGGTCGCCGACTACGCCCACCTGATGCCGTTGCTGGTGCTCTGCCGGGTGTTCGGCCTGGACGAGGAGCGGGCGCCGGAGCTGGTCGACGCGGTGCTCACCATGCTGGACGGCGGCCCGGGCGCGCCGGCCTCCGCCCAGCGGCTGCTGGAGCTGATGCTCGAAGTGGTCCGGGCGAAGGCCGAGCACCCGGGCGAGGACGTGGCCTCGCGGATGCTGGCCCACCCCGCGGGCCTCGACCACGACGAGATCATGCGCGACCTGAGGGTGCTGTTGATCTCGGGCCACCAGCCGAGTTCGTACTGGATCTCCAACGCCCTGCGGCTGATGCTCACCGACGAGCGGTTCTCCGCATCGCTGGCGGGCGGGCGGCGCAGCATCAGCCAGGCGCTCAACGAGGCGCTCTGGGAGGACACGCCGGTCCAGATCTTCGCCGGCCGCTGGGCGGTGCGGGACACCCAGCTCGGCGGCCAGCGGATCGGCGAGGGGGACATGCTGCTGCTCGGTTTCGCCGGGGCCAACGCGGACCCGTCGGTGCGCCAGCCCGACGGCCGCCCGGCCGAGGGGAACCGGGCGCACATGAGCTACTCGTACGGCGAGCACGGCTGCCCGTTCCCGGCCCAGGAGGCGGCCGAGGTGATCGCCACCACCGCGATCGAGGTACTGCTGGACCGGCTGCCGGACCTGCGGCTGGCGGTGGCCGAGCACGCGCTGGTGTGGCGCCCCTCGGCCTGGGTGCGCGGGCTGGTCGCGCTGCCGGTCTCGTTCACCCCGGGTTACTGACGACCGGATCCCCCAGTCCGGCCCCATCCCATGTCCCCGTACGCGAAGGAGAGTTGCCGCCGATGACCGCTGCCCCGGCCCCGATCGCCCTCGACCCGCTGGCCCGCGACAACGCCGCCGAGGGCGCCCTGCTGCGGGCCGCCGGCCCGGCGGTGCCGGTGGTGCTGCCCGGCGGGGTCGCCGCCTGGGCGGTGACCCGGCACGCGGCTGCGCGCGACCTGCTCACCGACCCCCGGCTGGTGAAGGACGCCCGGCACTGGACGGCCTACCAGCGCGGCGAGGTGCCGAAGACCTGGCCGCTGATCGGTCTGGCGGTGCCCGGTCCGAGCATGGTGACCACGGACGGCGCCGACCACCGCCGGCTGCGGGCGCTGGTCGCCCAGGCCTTCACCCCGCGCCGGGTCGAGCTGATGCGCCCGCGGGTGGAGGAGACCACCCGCGCGCTGCTGGACGCCCTGGCGGCCGGGCAGCCGGTGGTCGACCTCAAGACCGCCTTCGCCTTCCCGCTGCCGATGACGGTGATCTGCTCGCTGCTGGGCGTCCCGGAGTCGGACCACGGCCTGCTGCGCGACCTCTACGAGCGGTTCTTCGGCATCAAGCCCGACCCGGAGGGCATCCAGGCGACCGTCGCCGGGCTGAACGCCTTCGTCAACGACCTGGTGGCGCAACGACGTTCGGCACCGGGCGACGACCTGGCGAGCGTGCTGCTGGCGGCGGACACCGAGGGCGGGGCGCTCACCGACGCGGAGGCGGCGGCCACCCTGCGGGTGATCATCGCGGCCGGCCACGAGACCACGGTCAACCTGATCGGCAACGCGGTGCGGGCGCTGCTGGCGCACCCGGACCAACTGGAGCTGGTGCGTTCGGGCCGGGTGTCCTGGGACGCGGTGGTCGAGGAGTCGCTCCGCTGGACGCCGCCGACCAGCAACTTCCTGTTCCGCTTCGCCGCCGAGGACATCGAGGTCGGCGAGCTGGTGATCCCGGCGGGCGAGCCGGTGCTGGTCTCGTACAACGCGATCGGCCGGGACCCGCTGCAGCACGGGGTGACGGCGGAGCTGTTCGACATCACCCGGGACCCGACCCGGCACCTGTCCTTCGGGCACGGTCCGCACGTCTGCCCGGGCTCGCCGTTGGCCCGGCTGGAGGCGGGGGTCGCGCTGCCGGCGCTGTTCGAGCGCTTCCCGGGGCTGTCGCTGGCGGTGCCGGACGGCGAGCTGCGGCCGAGCCCGTCGCTGGTGGTGAACAGCCTGCTGGAGCTGCCCGTCCGGCTCTGGTGACGCCGTGTCAGCAATGATGCCCCGTCCGGGCTTCGGGCGGGGCTTCGGCGTCCGGGGTCCGGGTTCGTCCCGCGCTCGTCCCGTGCCCGTCCGGCGCTTGCCCCGCGCTCGTCCCGTGCCCCTCCGGTGCTCGTCGCCGCGGCCGCTTCCCCGGTCGCCGGGTTTCTCGGGGCCGTGGTCGGGGCACCGGTGGGTGAAGGTCGACCATGGACCTTGGCGGCGGCCGACGGCTGCGTTAACGTCGTCCAATCGGTTCGGCCGACCGACTCTCCCCGGCGACCCCTGTCCGCCCATCTCCGGTACAGCGCAATGTCGTTCAGCCCATCCCAGGCAGCCCGCCCTGGCGAGGAGGACCGCATTGACCCTCAACCCGACCGCGTCGCGCCCGAGTTCCCGCCGCCGACTGGTCGCCGTACCCGCCCTGCTGGCGGCACTGGCCCTGACCGCGGCCTGCTCGAACAGCTCCGGCGGTTCGGGTGGCGGCGGCGGAGCCGCCCAGACGCTGACCGGTGACTGCGCCAAGTACCAGCCGTACGCAGGTCATTCGGGCACCACGGTGACGATGTTCGCCTCCATCCTCAGCCCGGAGTCGGACAACCTGGAGAAGTCCTGGGCCGAGTTCGGAAAGTGCACCGGGATCAAGATCAGCTACGAGGGGTCCAACGACTTCGAGTCCCAGCTGCCGGTCCGGGTGGCCGGTGGCAACGCCCCGGACTTCGCGATCATCCCGCAGCCGGGCCTGCTGGCCCAGATGGTCAAGAGCGGCAAGGTGGTCAAGCCGCCTGCTCAGACCGTCGCCAACCAGGACAAGTGGAGCCCGGTCTGGAAGACCTACGGCTCCGTCGACGGCACCTTCTACGCGGCCCCGATGAGCGCCAACATGAAGTCGCTGGTCTGGTACTCGCCGAAGGCCTTCGCGGCGGCCGGCTACGAGGTGCCCAAGACCTGGGCGGACCTGATGGCGCTCAGCGACCGGATCGCCAAGGCGGGCGGCCCCAAGCCCTGGTGCGGCGGCATCGCCTCCGGCACCGCCACCGGCTGGCCGGCCACCGACTGGCTGGAGGAGGTGGTGCTGGGCACCTACGGCGGTGACGTCTACGACCAGTGGGTCGGCCACCAGGTGAAGTTCTCCGACCAGAAGATCGCCACGGCGATGCAGACCGTCGCCGGCTGGATGCTCAACCCGGCCTGGGTGAACGGCGGTTACGGTGACGTCAAGTCGATCGCCACCACCACCTTCCAGGACGCCGGCGCACCGATCCTCACCGGCAAGTGCGCGATGCTCCAGCAGGCCTCCTTCTACGAGGCGCAGTGGCCCAAGGGCACCAAGGTCGCTCCGGACGGCGACGTTTTCGCCTTCCACCTGCCCGCGGTCAACCCGGCGATCGCCAACCCGGTCGAGGGCGGCGGCGAGTTCCTGGCCGCGTTCTCCAGCAAGCCCGAGGTGCAGGCGGTGCAGAACTACCTGTCCAGCTCGGACTGGGCGAGCAGCCGGGTGAAGACCGCGAGCGGCTGGGTGTCGGCCAACCAGGGCGTGGACAAGAGCCTGTACACCGACCCGATCGACAAGCTCTCGGCGGAGGCGCTGACCGACCCGAGCGCGACCTTCCGCTTCGACGCCTCCGACATGATGCCGGCGGCCGTCGGCTCCGGCCAGGAGTGGAAGTCGCTGACCGCCTGGTTCGCCGAGGGGCAGTCGGTGCAGAAGGTCGCGGGCGACATCGACGCCGCCTGGCCGAAGTAGCCCGGCCGGCCCCGGGCCCGTCGTCAGGGCAGGTGGCCGTCGTTGAGGCGGGTGTTCGTCGTCGAGGCGGGTGTTCGTCGTCAAGGCGGGGCTTGCACACCGGGACCACCTGTCGAGGGCGGTGCGGGGCCACCCACCCGCACCGCCCGCCCCTTCCCACCCGACCCGAAGGGACGTACAGCCATGTCCGTATCCGGCTCACTGCCGGCCGTCGGCTCCCTGGCCGGGGGCGCCTGGGGCGACGCTGCGGTCAAGTTCGGCAACAGCATCGGCGCGATCGCGGGCTTCCTCGGCATCCTGCTCGTGGTCTTCCTGGCGGCCGGCCGGGCCCGGGGCCGCCTGGCCCGACCGCTGGCCGTGCTGGTCTTCCTCGGCCCGGCGGTGCTGCTGCTGGTGGTCGGCCTGGTGGCGCCGCTGATCCGCACCGTGTACCTGAGCCTGCACGACGCGGACGGCGGAAAGTTCGTCGGCGGCGAGAACTTCGGCTGGGCCTTCACCACCGACTCGGTGCAGAAGGTGCTGGTCAACACGCTGCTGTGGCTGGTGGTAGCGCCCCTGGTGGCGACCGGCCTCGGCCTGGTGCTGGCGCTGCTGGTGGACCGGATGCGCGGCCAGGCCGTCTACAAGTCGCTGATCTTCATGCCGATGGCGATCTCGCTGGTCGGCGCCTCGATCATCTTCAAGTTCGTCTACGAGGCCCGCGGGAAGGACCAGCCGCAGATCGGCCTGCTCAGCCAACTCGCCCACGCGGTGGGCTGGTCGGACCCGCCGAACTGGCTGCTCACCCAGCCGCTGAACACCTTCCTGCTGATGGCCGTGATGGTCTGGGTGCAGACCGGGTTCGCGATGGTGGTGCTGTCGGCGGCGATCAAGGCGATCCCGGACGAGGTGGTGGAGGCGGCGCGGCTGGACGGCGCGAACGGAGTGAGGCTGTTCTGGCACGTCACCGTACCGATGATCCGCACCACGGTGATGGTCGTGCTGACCACCGTCATGATCATCACGCTCAAGGCCTTCGACATCGTCCGCACCATGACCGGCGGCAACTTCGGCACCCAGGTGCTGGCCAACGAGATGTACTCGCAGTCCTTCGTGCAGTTCGACGACGGGCGGGGCGGCGCCCTCGCGGTGCTGCTGTTCCTCGCGGTGCTGCCGCTGGTGGCCTACAACATCGTCCAGCTGCGGAGGGAGCGTGAGGTGCGGTGAGCGGTCGAGACATGGTGGGTGACGGGAGCGCTGCGGGCGACCGGGGCGCTGTGGGCGGCCGGGCCGCAGTGCGTGGCCGGGGCACAGTGCGTGGCCGGGGCGCGGTGCGTGGCGGGGGGACCGCCCGTCACCGGAACCCGGTGCGGAAGTCCTTCAGCAGCCCGCTGGCCTCGGCCTTCGTGATCGCGATGACGGTGCTCTGGACTGTCCCGACCCTCGGGCTGCTGGTGACCTCGCTGCGTCCCAAGCAGGACGTGACCACCGACGGTTGGTGGAACGCCCTGATCCACCCGGACTTCGGCCTCGGCAACTACCACGCGGTGCTGTTCGAGGGCGGCTCCGGCGGGTCCACCGGGCTGATGCCCTTCCTGGTGAACTCGCTGGCGATCAGCATCCCGGCCACCCTCTTCCCGCTGGTGCTCGCGGCGATGGCGGCGTACGCGCTGGCCTGGGTGCGCTTCCGGGGGAGCGACGCGGTGTTCTTCACGGTGTTCGCCCTCCAGGTGGTGCCGCTCCAGATGGCGCTGATCCCGCTGCTGCGGCTGTTCTCCAGCGGCGCCCACCTGGGCTCGCTGACGCTGATCCCGGCGGTGGACCTGAAGGGGAGCTACGCGCCGGTCTGGCTGGCGCACACCATGTTCGCGATGCCGCTGGCGGTGTTCCTGCTGCACAACTTCATCGCCCAGCTGCCGCGCGACCTGATGGAGGCGGCGGTCGTGGACGGCGCCTCGCACTTCAAGATCTTCCGTTCGATCGTGCTGCCGCTGTGCGCGCCGGCCCTGGCCTCCTTCGCGATCTTCCAGTTCCTGTGGGTCTGGAACGACCTGCTGGTCGCCCTCACCTTCGCGGGCGGGACGCCGGAGGTGGCGCCGATGACGGTCCGGCTGGCGCAGCTGTCCGGCTCGCTCGGCGGGCGCTGGGAACTGCTCACGGCCGGGGCGTTCCTGTCGATCACCGTGCCGCTGATCGTCTTCTTCAGCCTGCAGCGGTACTTCGTCCGGGGGCTGCTGGCCGGCTCGGTGAAGGGGTAGACCGGGCGGTCGCGGAGGGGGAGCACCCTGGGTCAGGTGATCCTGAACATGTTCAGAAGATGCTTTTGAACCTGTTCAGAATGGTCTACAGTCGGCTGCGGCGAAGGCGTTGACGCGCCCGCCGGCGGGCCGCCCGGAGGGTGGCTTCCGCGTGCTCGTCGACCACCGAGGGGGACTCATGACAGGCCCGTCCACGCCTGCCCCGACCGATCCGCAGCCCACGTCCGGCCCGCAGGCATCGGGGGATCCGTACGCGCCCTACGCGGCGGCCGCTTCGTATGGCCCGCGCGGTGCGCACGGGCCGTACGCGCCGTACGCGCCGCACCGCTCGTGCGAAGCTTCCGGGCCGACGTTCGGGGAGCGGCTGCAGGTCACCGACCCCGAGCGGCGGGCGGCGGCCACGCCGCGGGTCCTCCTGTTCGCCCTGCTCACCGGTCTGCTGACGGCCTGGCTGCTCTACGACGGGGTGGGAGCCAACCTGCTGATCTGCGGCGTCGCCGCGGCCGCCGTCGCCGGTGCCGTCGCCCGTGCGGCCGGTCGCCGGATCCGGCCCTGGACGGTCGTCTGGAGCCTGCTGGCCCTCACCCTGCTCGCCGTCCCGGCCTGCTGGGACGCCGGCTGGCCCGCGCTGCTGGCCTCCGGCTGTGCGCTCGGCCTGGCCTCGCTCGCCCTGCACGGCGGCCGCCGCTGGTCGGGCGTACTGCTCGCGCTGCCCGCCGCGCTCTGGCAGCCGGTGCCGGGCGTGGGCTGGGTCTGGGACGCCATGGAGGGGCGGCCGCTGCCCGGCCGCGGCCGGATCGTCCCGGTGCTCAAGGCGCTCGCGGTCGCCGTCGCGCTGCTGGTCGTCTTCGGCCTGCTGTTCGCGAGCGCCGACCCCGCGATGGCGGACCTGCTGACCGGCCTGAGCCCCAGCATCGACGCCCGGCAACTGCCCCTGCGAGGGCTGTTGTTCGCCATCGGTGCGCTCAGCGCGCTGGGCTTGGCCCACATCGCGGCCGGCCCGCGCCGGTGGGACCGGCTGGAGGTGCGCCCGGGGCGGGAGCGCCGACGGCTGGAGTGGGCGCTGCCCCTGGTCGCGCTCAACCTGATGTTCGGCACCTTCGCGGTGATCCAGGCCGTGGTGGTGCTAGGCGGCGCCGACGCCGTGCTGAGCAGCACCGGCATGAGCCGCTCCGCGTACGCCCGGCAGGGCTTCTGGCAGCTGAGCGTGATCACCGTGCTGACCCTGGTCGTGGTGGCCGTCGCCAAGCGCTGGGCCCCGCGCACCACCCCGGCCGACCGCAGACTGACGCGGATCCTGCTCGGGCTGCTCTGCCTGCTCGCGCTGGCGGTGGTCGCCTCGGCGCTCGGCCGGATGTGGTTCTACGTGGACGCCTCCGGGCTCACCCGGCTGCGGCTCTGGGTGCTGGTGGTCGAGACCTGGCTGGGCGTCGTCTTCCTGTTGCTGATCACCGCCGGGCTCACCCGTCGCACCGGCTGGCTGCCGCGTGCCGTCGTTCTCAGCGGCATGCTCACCGTCGCGGTGTACGGGCTGATGGGGCCGGACGCGATCGTCGCGGAGCAGAACGTGGCCCGGTACGAGCGTTCGCAGCAGATCGACCTGCGCAACGTCCGCGAACTGTCGGCGGACGCGGTGCCCGCCCTCGACCGGCTGCCCGAACCGCAGCGGAGCTGCGCGCTGCAACTGATCCGGGTTGAACTGGACCAGGACGACCGGCCCTGGTACGCGGCCGGGAGTTCGGTCCTCCGGGCCCGGGGGGTCCTGGCCGAGCGACCGCTGGTGGAAGGGCCGGTAGAGGGGCGCGGGGCCTGCGAACGGGCCAGGTTGGTATCCGAAGGGCGCTGGTAGCGGTGGCACCCGTCGGGGGCGGTGAGCGGGTGAGTGGGTGAGCGAGGAAGCGGGAAGCGGTCGGGGCGGGCGGGGGGGGGGGGGGGCCCCCCCGCCCCCCCCGCCACCTAAGACCCGTGGAACTACACCTTCACTGGGTGGTAAGGGGGGGGGGGGTGGGGGGGTGTGGGTGCGCCAGCACGGGGCACGCGGGGGGCCGGCCGGGGCGCGTGCTGCTCCCGGCCGGCCCGTGCCGGTTCCTCTGCCGGTTCCTCTGCCGGTTCCTGTGGTGGTCCCTGCGGTGGGTCAGGGGAGCGGATAGGGGGGCGGATCAGTGCATCGCGACGCCGGCGGTGTCGCCGCTCGGCAGATCGCCGGGCTTCGCCTTGATGGCGAACAGTGCGACCAGCAGCGCGACTCCGGCGAGCGCCGCGCCGACGATGAAGCCGTGCGAAATGCCCTGGGCGAGCACCGTGTTGGCGGCGTCGGAACCGGGCGGGAAGTCCTTCTTGCTGTGGAAGTAGGCCAACTGCTCCGGCGAGGCCGTCAGCAGGAACTTCGGCAACTGCGCGTTGAACTCGGGCACGGCGTAGTGCGCGAAGACCGTGGTCAGGATCGAGAGACCGAGCGAACCCCCGATCTGCTGCATCGAGTTGAGCAGGCCGGAGGCGGCACCGGTCTCCTCGCCCGGCACGCCCGCGACCGACAGCAGCATCACCGGGACGAAGATCAGGCCCATGCCGAAGCCGAAGATCACCGTGGGGGCGAGCACGCCGTCCAGGTAGCCGCTGTCCTTGTGGATCTGGGTCAGCCAGGTGAGACCGACGGTGACCAGCAGTGCGCCGCCCGCCATGAACGGCTTCGGGCCGTACTTGGCCTGCAGGCTCGACGCGACCTGCGCGGCGATGATGATCGCCACGCTGATCGGCAGGAACGAGACGCCCGCCTTGAGCGGGCTGTACCCGAGCGGCCCCTGCACGAACAGGACGACGTAGAAGAAGATGCCGAACATGGCGGCGGCCAGGCAGAGCATCATTACCAGGCCGCCGGTGCGGTTGCGGTTGGCGAACAGGTGCAGGGGGGTGATCGGCTGGTCGGTGCGCCGCTCGATCACGAAGAACGCGGCCAGCAGGATCGCGCCGCCGACGAAGGAGCCGATCGTCAGGCCGTCCGACCAGCCGTAGTCCGGGTTGGCGGCCCGGATGAAGCCGTAGACCAGTCCGACCAGGCCGAGCGTCGAGGTGAAGGCGCCGGGCAGGTCGAAGCGGCCGGGGTGGCGCTCGGACTCGGCGATGTAGCGCGGCGCGGCGATCGCGATCAGGACGGAGATCGGCACGTTGACGAAGAACACCCAGCGCCAGTCGAGGTACTCGGTGAGCAGACCGCCGGCCAGCAGGCCTATCGCGGCCCCGGAGCCCGCCACCGCCGAGAAGACGCCGAACGCCTTGTTGCGTTCCGGTCCCTCCTCGAAGTTGGTGGCGATCAGGGCGAAGGCGGTCGGCGAACAGATCGCCCCGCCGATGCCCTGGAGCGCACGGGCGGCCAGCAGCAGGGTGCTGTCCTGGGCGAAGCCGCCCAGCAGCGAGGCCAGGCCGAAGAGCAGCGTGCCGAAGATGAACACCCGGCGGCGGCCGAGGATGTCGCCCGCCCGGCCGCCGAGCAGCAGCAGTCCGCCGAAGGTCAGCGTGTAGGCGTTGATGACCCACGACAGGTCGGTGGTGGAGAAGTTCAGCGCGTCCTTGATGTGCGGCAGCGCGATGTTCACGATGGTCGCGTCGAGCACCACCATGAGCTGGGTGGCCGCGATGACGGCCAGGGTGATGCCCTTCCCCCCGCTCTGGCCACCCTTCGGTGGCGAGTTCTTGGTGAGCGTGTCGGAGATAGCCACGAATGTGCCCCCTGCTGGCTACGTGCTTGGGTGCTTGGCGCTCGGATGCCGGGCGCCTCAGGTGCTTTGGGTACTTGGGGTGCTTCAGGTGCTCGGGGCGCTTGGGTGCTTGAGAGCTTGGGTCTGCCGCGGATCCGCTGGCCCGAACGTGCTGCTGCGCCAAAGGCGCGGCCTAGGAAGGAACGGTGCCGTTCACTAACCTGGACGATATCTGGGTGAGATAGTGAACGCAAGCGTTCCTTATGGAGGTGACGATGGATCGGTTGGTGCGGCGCCTGACGGCGGACCGGGCGTCCGGTCGGGCGTCCGGTCGGGCGTCCGCCCCATCGGCGGAGGAGACGGGTCCGCCGGTCCCGGCGCCGGTGGGGCCGGGGGTGGCTGGGGCGCCTGCGGTGCGTGCGGTGGCCGGGGTGCCCGCGGACGCCGGTGTGGCGGGGAAGCCGGAGTCCTGCTGTTCGGTGCGGGCCGCTCGGGAGGCGCTGGCGCGACCGGTGCGGCGTCGGGGGAAGGAGTTGGAGAACGCGATCTTCGAGGCCGCGCTCGACCAGCTCACCTCCGGCGGTTACGCGCGACTGACGATGGAAGGCGTCGCCGCTGCAGCGCGGACCGGGAAGGCCGCGCTCTACCGGCGCTGGGCGTCCAAGGTCGAACTCGTCGTCGACGCCCTGGACTCCACTCTCCCACGCCCTCACGGGATCCCCGATCTCGGGTCCGCCCGTGCCGAGTTGCTGCAGCTCATCGAGCTGTTCACGGACGCGATCGGCTCCCGCGCGGGAGCCGCCCTGCATGCGCTGATGGGCGAGCTCTCCCAGCAACAGGCCGAAGTGTTCAAGGACTTCATCGTGCAGCGGGTGATCGGGCCGACGAAGGACACCATCCTGGACATCCTCCGTCGCGGCGTCGAACGCGGAGAGGTCCGGCCCGACGCGGTGTCCCCGCTGGTTGCCGACGTCGTCCCGGCGATGCTGATGTTCCAGGTCAAGGTCTTCGACGGGGGGCTGGCCCCCGACTTCGCGGTCCGGCTGGTGGACGACGTGCTGGTCCCGATGGTCCGGCAGCCGTAGCCGGCCCGTGCCGGGCTGCCGTGCCGGGCTGCCGTTCCGGAGGTTGTGCCGGGCGGTCGTTCAGGGCGGTCGTCCCGGGTGGCGGACAGGCGGTGGGTGGGCGGCGTCCGAGGGCGTCCGTGAGCGGGCTTAGGCTGGAGACTGCCCCACTGGAGCGGGCTGCCCTGCCCGAACCGGGCTGTCGTGCCCGACGGGGCCGCTTTGCCGAACGGAGTCCGTGATGCCCATCGTCCCGCCGACGCACTCCGTCGAACGCTCGCTGCGCCGGGCGGGTGCCAAGGTCGTGGTCGGGCTGGACGAAGTGGGTCGCGGCGCCTGGGCCGGACCGGTCACCGTCGGCGCGGCCGTCACCGGCCTGCGCAGGGCGCCGGAGGGGCTCACCGACTCCAAGCTGCTCACCGAGCTGCGCCGCCGGGCCCTCGCGCCGGTGCTCGCCGACTGGGTCACCGCGTATGCGCTCGGTCACGCCTCGCCGCAGGAGTGCGACGAACTGGGCATGACGGCAGCGCTGCGGCTGGCCGCCGTCCGCGCGCTGGAGGCGCTGCCGGTGGAGCCCGACGCGGTGATCCTGGACGGGAAGCACGACTACCTCGGCGGCCCCTGGCGAGTGCGCACGGTGATCAAGGGTGACCAGTCCTGCATCTGCGTCTCCGCCGCCTCCGTGCTCGCCAAGGTCCACCGCGACGGCCTGATGGCCGAACTGGGCGAGGCCTGCCCGGAGTACGGCTTCGCGGACAATGCCGGATATCCCTCGCCGGTGCACCGCGCCGCGCTGGAGGAGTTCGGCCCCACCGAGCACCACCGGCTCTCCTGGGCGTACTTGGACGCACTGCCGAAGTGGAGCCACCTGAAGCGCGGCCGGGACGTCATGGGCGCGGCCGACGGGTCCGCCGACGAACAGTTGACGCTCGGTTTCTGACGGTCCGTCTGGAATTGCCCCGGGCGGGGGTGGGGGCGCCCGGTGCCCAATGGGTGGGGCGCCCGTGCGCGTTCGACCGGCATTTGATAGATATCCGGGTATGCCTGTCTTCCCCGAGGAGCCGGAGATTCACGAGAGCCTCCCGGGCCCCGGCGTTCCCTTCCCCCGCGAGTCGGACGCACAAGCCCTCCACGCGACTGCCACCGGCAGCGCACCCGCCACCGCACCCACCACCACCGCCGCACCGCTCCCGGTGCCCGGTCCGCGTCCGGCGCCCCCGCGTCCGGCACCGCCGCGTGCCGACCGCCCGGGCCCGCCGCGACTGATCCCCAAGCCCGGTCCGGCGCCGCGTCGCCCGGCCCCGGCCCCGGCCACGTCGCAGGTCGAGGTCCAGCGCGTCGCCGCCACCCCGGCCCAGGCGCTGGAACGCGCCGACGACACGGTCGACCGCCTGCTGGACTCGGGCCGCGACCCGGGCGACATCCTGGTGCTGACCGTCGGTGAGGCGCATCCCTGGCAGCAGCACGAGCTCTCCTTCGGTGAGGAGCGCTACTGGGCGCAGCTCACCGAGGGCGGGGACGTGTTCTACGCCGACGCCGCGCTGACCCGGCCGATCCGCCGCGAGGTGGTCGTCCTGGTGGTCAACGGCGGTTCGGCCGTCCGGGCCGCCGAGGCGTACACCGCGGCGCTCGGCCGCGCCGCCTCGCTGCTGGTGGTCTGCGGGGAGGCCGGTCCGGCCGCCACGGCGGCGGTCGGTGCCGCACCGGGGCGTCCGGTCAAGGCCTGACCGGAGGTCCGGCAGCCGCCTTCGCTCCGGGCCCGGCGCCGTACGGTGCCGGGCCCGGACTCCGTCCGCAGTGTGCCGTTCCGCCGCGCTGCCCTGCCAGGCCGTCGTACCGTCGCGCTGCGCTCCCGTAGCCCGTTCCCGTGCTCGTGGTCGTTCCCGTGCTCGTGGTCGTTCCCGTGCGGGTGGTCGTGCGCGTACCGGAGGCCGGCGCCCGGCGGGGCGTCCGTTGCGAGTGCCGCTCGCTCGGGGCCGCTCGCCCCGGGTCGCTCAGCGCGTACCGGTGCGGCGTCCCGGTTCGACGGCCGTGACCCGCGCGGGAATCCACGGGGGCTCGGACTGCTGGGAGCGCGACGGTGCGTCGACCCGCTTGGCCTGTTCGGCCGCCTGCTGCCGGGCGCGCTGGCTGCGCGGGGCGTCGTCGCGCACCGACCGCGGCGGCAGTTCCGTCACGGTGTGCACCGGCCCGTCCGCCCATGAACCCGCGTGCGGATTGCGCCCGCCGCGTCCGTCGCCGAGCACCTGCCAGCCCGTCGGAGTGAGCCCGACGTACGAGCCGCAGCGCAGCCCGTGCAACCCGGCCGCGTCCCGGAGCGCCCACATCCAGGCGCCGTCCTGCTCTGTCCAGCCGGGGGCGCCGTCGCGGCAGCGCAGCAGCACGGCCGTCCGGGTCGGCGCGGGCAGTCGCAGGTCGTGCGGGGTGACCCGGCGCAGGTGCGTCAGCAGGGCGTTCCGGTGCTGCCAGCCGTCGGTGTCGTGCGGCCAGGGAGTGAACGAGGCCGAGGCGGCGACGTGGTGGAGTGCGTCCAGGACGGCCACCACGATCGTGCCCGGCTGGGGCAGGTGACGCTGGTGAAGTTCCAGGACGAACTCGCGCGGATCGCGCAGCAACGGGATCCCCGAGGCGGTCCAGGTCTCCAGGTCCAGCAGCCGTCTGGGCGCCGAACTCCCGGAGAGGGGATGTTGACCTCGGCCGATACCGTTGATCACGATCCTCCTTCCTGGCCCGTGGGCAGGCGGGCGCCTGGGTACGCCGAAGGGCGGATCCAGCGGACCGGGTTTCGGGTACCTCCCAATTCTCGGGGCAACGGGGCCGGAGCGGCAATGATGAAATGACGAACGGCATCCGATAGCCCATGTTCTGCCGGATATGTTCCGCGGAGACCCGAGTGCGCTCCAGGTGCCACCCGGTCTTGATCCGCACTGCGCGAAGGGTGCGGCGAACAGGCGTCGACATGGTGGGCACTCCTTTCTCGGGTCGGGTCTCCGGTGTGATCGAAATCGCCCCACTGACTCCTTTCTGTTAGGCCATTCGAGTGAAGGCGGTCACGGGTGGGGCGGACGGTCGCCGCCCGCTCACCCCTGTACGGCCAGGACCAGCGGCAGCACTGCTCCGGCCCCGGCCCGGCGCAGCAGCCGGGCGGCTACGGTGACCGTCCACCCCGAGTCCACGAGGTCGTCCACCAGCAGCACCGGCCCGGCGGCGGCCGCCACCGCCTGCTCCAGCTCCGGCGGCAGGACCAGCGCACCGGCCAGCGAGTGGAGTCGCTGGGCGCTGTTGCTGCGGGCCCCGTGCGGGGGCCGCCCGCCGACGTACTCGATCCGGCCGAGCAGCGGCAGCCGCCCGATCTCGGCGATCCGCGCGCCGAGGCTGCCGACCAGCTGGGGGCGGGTCGAGGAGGCCATGGTCACCACGCCGACCGGCCGGTCCAGCCGGATGCCCTCCGCCGTCGCGGGCCCGGCCCAGCCGCCCGGGCCGCGCGCCCAGTCGGCGAGCACGGCCACCAGCGCGTCCACCGCCTCGTCGGGCACCGGCACGTCCGGCGCCTGCTCGGCGAGCAGGCTGCGCAGCCGGTTGCCCCAGCCGATGTCGGACAGCCGGCCGAGCGCCCGGCCGGTCTCCGCCTGCTCGCCCGCCGGGATCCGGCCCTTCAGCGGCACCCCGAGCGCGTCCATCCCGGTGGGCCAGAGCCGGCGCGGTTCGAAGCTCACGCCCGGGCGGCCGAGCGCGGCCCGGGCCGCGGCCAGCGTCCCGTCGGAGACCTCGGGGGTGTGCAGCGGCCCCGCGCAGTTGTCGCACCGCCCGCACGGCGCGGCCTCTTCGTCGTCCAGCTGGCGGCGCAGGAACTCCATCCGGCAGCCGGTGGCCGCGGCGTAGTCGCGCATCGCTCGCTGCTCCGCCTCCCGGGAGGCGGCGACCTTGGCGTAGCGGGCGGTGTCGTACTCCCAGCTCTGCCCGGTGGCCGTCCAGCCGCCCTTGACCCGGCGGACGGCGCCGTCCACGTCCAGCACCTTGAGCATGGTCTCCAGCCGGGCGCGGCGCAGGTCGACCCTGGGTTCCAGGGCGGCGGTGGACAGCGGCCGGCCGGCCTCGGCGAGCGCGTCGATGGTGCGGCGCACCTGCTCCTCCGGCGGGAAGGCGAGCGAGGCGAAGTAGCGCCAGATCGCCTCGTCCTCGCGCCCGGGCAGCAGCAGCACCTCGGCCCGGTCCACACCGCGCCCCGCCCGGCCGACCTGCTGGTAGTAGGCGATCGGCGAACTGGGCGAGCCCAGGTGGACGACGAAGCCGAGGTCGGGCTTGTCGAAGCCCATGCCGAGCGCGGAGGTGGCGACCAGCGCCTTGACGCGGTTGGCCAGCAGGTCGGCCTCGGCGGTGCGGCGTTCGGCGTCCTCGGTGCGGCCGGAGTAGGAGGCCACCGGGAAGCCGCGCTCGCGCAGGAAGGCCGTGACCTCCTCGGCGGCGGCCACCGTCAGGGTGTAGACGATGCCCGAGCCGGGGAGCCGGTCGAGGTGGTCGGCCAGCCAGGCGAGCCGGTGCGCCGGATCGGGCAGGGCGAGCACTCCCAGGGTGAGGCTCTCCCGGTCGAGCGGGCCGCGCAGCACCAGGGCGTGCTCGTCGGTGGTGCCGGTGCCGAGCTGCTCGGCGACGTCCGCGGTGACCCGGGCGTTCGCGGTGGCGGTGGTGGCGAGTACCGGGACGCCGGGCGGCAGGTCGGCGAGCATGGTGCGCAGCCGGCGGTAGTCGGGGCGGAAGTCGTGGCCCCAGTCGGAGATGCAGTGCGCCTCGTCGACCACCAGCAGGCCGGTGGAGGCGGCGAGCTTCGGCAGCACCTCGTCGCGGAAGTCCGGGTTGTTCAGCCGCTCCGGGCTGACCAGCAGGATGTCGACCCTGCCGGCGGCGACCTCGGACTGGATCTCGTCCCACTCCTCGGTGTTGGCCGAGTTGATGGTGCGCGCGTGGATGCCGGCCCGGCCCGCCGACTCGACCTGGTTGCGCATCAGGGCGAGCAGCGGGGAGACGATCACCGTCGGCCCGGCGCCGCGGGCGCGGAGCAGGGCGGTGGCGATGAAGTAGACCGCGGACTTCCCCCAGCCGGTGCGCTGGACGACCAGGGCGCGACGGTGGTCGACCACGAGGGCCTCGATGGCCGTCCACTGGTCCTCGCGCAGGCTGGCGGCGGGGCCGGCCAGCTCGCGCAGGACGGCCTCGGCCCGCGCCCGGACCTCGGTGCGGTCGGTGGTGGCGGTGGTGTGGATGTCGGGCTGCTTCATGGCGTCGATGTAACCCCATGCCGCCGACAAGGGGCGAATGCGGGCCGGACGGCGCCGGGGAAGGCGGGGTGTATTTCATCCGGAGATCAGCTGAACGGTGGTCAAAATTCACTCTTCCGAGCGAGTGTCGTGTGCTCTGAATGGATGAAGGGGAATTTGAGGGCCGAGTTATCCACAGGGAAAAAGAAAATTCCGGGTCCGTGGTCGGACAACGCGCACTCTTGCGGCCATGAACGCGATGAACAACGAACACGTCGTCCTGTCCCTCGGTCCGGCTTCCGAGCAGCGGCCGATCGTCATGCGCGGTCCGGCCGACATGGCCGAACTGTTGCCCTACTTCCTGGGGTTCTACCCCGACGACAGCATCGTCGCGGTCGGCCTCCAGGGTCCCGACCTGCACCAGGGCGGGGTCATCCGGGCGGACCTCCCGGTCTCTCCCGCGGAGTGGCCCGCCGCGGCGGAGGAGACGGCCGCCCTGCTGGTCGCGCTCTCCGATCGTCACGGCGGGAGGCCGCTCCAGGTGCTCCTCTACCTCTGCCAGGATCCGGTCACGGCGCACGCACCGCCGCCGGTGGAGCGCCTTCGGCCGCTGGCCGACGGCCTGCGCGCTGCCTTCGGGCGCAGGGGAGTGGTGGTCAAGGAGTCGCTGTGCGTCTCGGAGGACCGCTGGTGGTCCTTCCTCTGCCGCCGAGAGGGGTGCTGCGATCCTGCGGGCAACCAGGTGCGGCGCGGGCCCGAACCCGGCCCGGCGGCCGCCGCCGCGACGGTGGCCGGCCTGGTGCCGCGCGGCAGCCGGAAGGCGATCGTCGGCGCGCTGGCCCCCATCGGCCCGCCGGAGAGCGGAACGCAGCGCGAGGCGCTCGTGCGGGCCGAGCCGCTCGCCGGGGGCGTCCCCCGGGAGCAGGGCCTCGAATTGCTGGAGCAGGCTTTCGCGGAGTTCGCGGCCGGAGCCAGGGAACTCGACGAGGAGCGGACCGCCCGGCTGCTGTTCGCCCTGCGGGACCGCCGCACCCGGGACCGCGGCGTCGAGTACGTCCGGCCCGCCGAGCTCGCCCCCGCCGAGCGCCTCTGGCGCTTCCTCGCCCGCCGCGCCGTGCCGCCGTACGACGGCTGCGCGGTGGCCCCGCTCACCCTGCTGGCCTGGGCGTCCTGGGTCGCCGGGGACACGGCCACCGCCCGGGTGGTGCTCGGCCACGTCCTGCGGCTCGCCCCGAACTACCTGCTGGCCGAGCTGCTCTACGAGTCGATGAACGACGGCATGACGCCCGGGGCGCTGCTGGCCGCCGTCGAGGCCCAGCGGCGACGGCGCGAGGAGCGCGCAGCCACGGCGCAGTCCGGGCCCGAACCGAAGTCGGGGCCGGGGCCCGGGGCCGGTGGCGAGCCGGGGTCGCCGGGGTCCGATCAGACCCCGGGCGGCGGGCGCCGACGGCGGCGGGGCGGCCGGCGGAAGGGCGGGTCCACGGCCGCCGTCCCGGCCGATCGAGGTCTCGGTGGCCCCGGCGGCTCCTCCGGTCCCGGTGAGCCGGCGCCGGAGCGGAGCGGCCCCGGGCCGGTGGCCCTGCTCCCGGCGCCCGGGTGCGGTCCGGTGGCCGGGGCACGGCCCGCCCGGGGCGTGCGGCTCGGCAGGGCGGGGGCCTGCGTCTCGGCCGCCGTGCCCACTGAACCGCTCGCCGCCCCACCGGGCGGGTGGCCGCTACGCCTCGCCGTGCGCCATCTTGATCAGTCGGTCCAGCACCTTGCCGCCGCTCACCCGCAGGCCGTCGTGCTCCCACTCGTTGGTGATCCAGGTCCGCAGGCCGCGCACTGCGCGGGCGGTCTCCAGCGAGTCGGCGGTGTCCACGCACATGTCGTCGTGGTACACCGTCGCGACGACGGGCACGGTGTTGGCGGCCAGTCGCGCCGGGTCGTAGAGGTCGGGCCAGTCGGTGCGGGCGGCGAGCAGGTCCGCGGTCTCCTTCAACGGGCGCAGCGCCGGGTCGGTCTCGAACATCCAGGGGTAGATCATCTCCCCGGTGAACAGCACCGGATCGCCGGTCTCCAGCGCGGCGCGGGCGTCGAACTCCGGGAACTCCTCGCGGACCCGCTCGGCCGACCAGGCCGTGCCGCCCTGGTCCACCGAGCGCTGGCCGTAGATCGACTCGTGCAGCACGGCGTACAGCGGGGCCTCGGCGAAGGAGAGCCGGGCCTGGACACCGGCCAGGAAGGTGTCGGAGAGCTCGGGCCCGACCGGGCCCTCCACCCAGGCCTCCTCCAGCAGGTAGTGCAGGGCGCCGGAGCCACTGCCGCCGACGAACATCATCCCCAGCACCTGGAAGGCCTCGACGGTGAGCAGCCCGCCGTCCGGCAGGGTGGCGGGGGAGCCGGCGAGGTGGGCGGCGATCCGCCGCACGGTCTCGACGTCCTGCGGGAAACGGCGGTAGTGGTCGTCGTTCTTGCGGACGACGCGCGGGTAGGCGGCGCGGTAGACGTCGTCGGCCGAACTGCGCAGGCCGGCGAGGCCGCCGGTGATGAAAGCCTCGGTCAGGCCCTCGGGGGCGAACGAGAGGTAGGTGAGGGTGCAGAAGCCGCCGAAGCTCTGGCCGAGCACGCTCCAGCGCTTGTCAGCGCCGAGCAGCCGGTGGCGGATCAGCTCGGCGTCCCGGACGATCGAGTCCGCCCGGAAGCGAGCCAGGTAGTCCGCCTGCTCCTGCGGGCCGCCGCGACGGGCGAGGGTCTGCCGCGTCGCTGGCGTGGACCGCCCGGTGCCTCGCTGGTCGAGCAGCAGGACCCGGTAGTCGTCCAGGGCGCGATCCAGCCAGGTGTCCCGGCCGAGCGGGCGGGCGGCCTTGCCGCCGGGGCCGCCCTGGAGGAAGAGCAGCCAGGGCAGGTCGTCCCGCTCGCGGCCGGAGGCCACCACCTCGCGGGCGTACACCTCGATCTGCTCGCCCTCGGGGGAAGCGTGATCGAGCGGGACCCGGAAGACATGGTCGGTCGTGACAATCCCGGGCAGTCGGCTGATGGTGGACATGCAACTCCTCGGTCTCTGCTGGTCACAGCGGTTGCGTCGCGGTTCACGGGGTCACCGGGTACGGGCGCCGCGACCCCCGCACCGTATCCTGGCGCGGTCGAGCACCGGTTCGACCTCCCCTGCCCACCGGGCCGGGCAGCGTCGGAGTCGGGCCCGGGAAGCGGACGGGCCAGGGGCGATGACGGCACCTTCCGTGACGTTCCGCCGGAGGCGGCACGACCGCCCGGCGGGCCGAGCGTGACCACCGGCGGCCGTGCCGGGCGTGACCTGGCGGCGGTGCCCGGCGTTCACCCCCTGGGGGCCGGGCGCCCGGACGGCGTCCGACCGCGGCCCGGTTCCGGGCAGCCGCCCGGCGGCACGGACCCCGCCGGAGGCGACCGCCGGTCCGTCGGGCGCCGGCCGCGCGGGCGGGGTGCCACGGGCAGGGCACCACGGGCGGGCGTCACCGGCGAGCAGGGCGCCGGACCTGACGAGGTGTCGGGCACGATGACATGCCCGACGCGAAGGCGCGGCGTGCGGTACCCGCTCGGTACCGCACACCGCATGGCACGGCCCGCCGCCGGGTACGGCCAGACACGGCACACCCGGCCGGCGGGGCGAGCCCCGTCGGCCGGGCACCAACAGCACGCGATCGAGCATGCTCGCGGCCCACCGGCCTGACCGGCCACCGGACCGCCGAGGGGAGGAGAGTCCGGTGACCGCCATGAGGCCGCTACAGGCCATGCCGGCCGAGAGCGTGGTCGGCGCGCCCAGAACGGTTGGCCGTCCCGACCAGGGACCGGCGACCGGGCCTGCAGGCGCATCCGTCGGCCCCGGCCGACCCACGGCCGCGCCGCGCCCCCAGCCCCCCGCCGTCCACCACGCGCTGCTCTGCGTCAACGCCCCCGCGATGGCCGCCTCCGGCCCGGACGGCCAGTTGCGCGGCCACGGCCTGCACGGCTTCTACCGAAACGGCGTCCGGGTGCTGGCCCGGATGGAACTGCGGCTGGGCGGCATGGAGCCGCTGCCGCTCCAGGGTGCCCTGACCGGCGCCGCCCAGGCCCGCTTCCTCGGCGCCGTCCGCGTCCCCGGCGACCTCGACCCGGATCCCGCGCTCACCGTCGAGCGGCTGCGCCACGCGGACGGGGTGGAGACCGTCACCGTGCGCAACACCGGCGCCCGGCCGGCCCGGCTGCCGCTGGAGATCGCCCTCGGCACCGACCTCGGCCCGGTCGGCGAGATCGCCGCCGGGCACCGCCCGGCCGACCTGCCCGGGCAGGTGCAGTCCGCCGGGCTGCGCTGGTCCGGCCCGGTGCACAGTGCCGTCGTCAGCGCCAAGCCCTCCCCGCACGCCGTCCTGGCCGGGGCCGGGGTCCTCCGCTGGGACTTGGAGGTCCAGCCCGGCGCCCGTTGGTCGGTCGAACTGCGCGCCGAGCTGGAGGGCGCCCCCGGCGGCCCGCGCCCGCCCGCCGGGCGCGGCACCGGCGTCCCGCTGCCCTGGGCCGAACCGGAGGTGCGCAGCGACGACCCGCGCGCCGCCCTGCTGGTCGACCGTTCCCTGGACGCCCTCGGCGGGCTGCTGTTCGCCGACCCGGACCGCCCGACCGACCTCTACCCGGCCTCCGGCGCGCCCTGGCGCTTCGGTCTCGCCCCCGCCGACGCGCTCTGGGCCGCCCGGCTGACCCTCCCGCTCGGCACCCGGCTCGCGGCCGGAACCCTGCGCGCGCTGGCCCGCCGCCAGCAGCTCAGCCCCGCCCCGGGCCGCACCGAGGGCCTGCTGCCCGGCGCCCTGCGGCACGGCGGCCCCGAACTGCCGCCCACCTGCACGGCCACCGAGGCCACCCTGCTGTTCGTCACCGTGCTGGCGGAGGCCTGGCGTTGGGGCCTGCCCCGGGGCGAGGTCGCCGAACTGCTCCCGGCCGCCGAGCGGGCACTGGCCGCGCTGCGCGAGAGCCTGGTCGACGGCTTCGTCACCGATCTGAGCCGTCCGGCGCAGGACCGGGCCGCCCACCCGGTGGCCGCCCGCGCCGAGGTCCAGGCGCAGGCCCACCGCGCCGCGCTGCACGGCGCCGAACTCCTGGACGCCTTCGCCAGACCGGGAGCCGAGGAGTGGCGGAGCTGGGCCGCCGAGCTGCGCGGCCGCTTCCGCGAGCGGTTCTGGATCGACGACCTCTCCGGCGGCCGCCCCGCCGCCGCACTGGTTCCGGGCGGCCAGCCACTGCCGGCCCTCGCCTCCTCCCTCGTGCACCTACTCGACACCGGGCTCGCCGTGGACGGTGGTCGGCACGAGAGCCTGCTGGACCGCGAACAGACCCGGCTGTTCGCCCAGCGCCTGGTCACGCCCGAACTGAACAGCGGCTGGGGCCTGCGGACGCTCAGCGCCAAATCCCCCCGCTTCAACCCGCTGGGCCACCGCGGCGGCGCGGTGCGGATCCACGAGACGGCACTGGCGATCGCCGGACTCGCGGAGGCCGGCCACGAGAACGAGGCCGGTGCCCTGCTGGAGGGCCTGCTCGCCGCCTCCGCCCACTTCGAGGGGCGACTGCCGGAGATGTACGCCGGGGAACAGCGCGCCCCCGGCTGCCCACCGGTGCCGCACCCGGCCGCCTGCCGCCCGGCGGCGGTCTCCGCGGCCGGAGCCGTCCACGCGGTGTTCGCGCTCGCCGGAGTCCGGCCCGACGTCCCGGGCGGTCGCGTCCTGGTCCGCCCGGCCAGCACCGCCCCGCTCGGTGAACTCGAACTGACCGGCCTGCGGGTGGCGAGCGAGCCCTTCTCGGTCCGGGTGAGCCGGATCGGGGTCGCGATGGTGGAGGAGGCGTGCGCCGAACTGCAGCTGGTCGCCCACTGACCCGCCCGGGCCCGGCCGCAGACGCCCACGCTGCGCGCCGCCCGGGCCGTGGCCGCCCGTGCGCGAACCGTGCCGGGCAGCGACGGTCACTGCGGCTGAGCGCGCCGTACACGGGCCTGTGCTTATCGTCAGAGAGACGACTATGATCGTCGCCATGTCGCGCTACGATCCGTCGGCCTTCCCCCCATTCGCTGTCACGGTTGACCTGGTGGTTCTGACGGTGCGCGACCACTCGCTCTGCGCCCTGCTGGTCAGGCGGGGCGAGCCGCCCTACCAGGGCTACTGGGCGCTCCCCGGCGGCTTCGTCCGCCCGGACGAGGGCCTGGCGGAGGCGGCCTCCCGCGAGCTGGCCGAGGAGACCGGCCTGCGCGCCCACTCCGCGCCCGGCCACGAGGCGATCGGCCCCGGCGCGGCCGGTGCCCACCTGGAGCAGCTCGCCACCTACGGCCACCCGCAGCGTGACCCCCGGATGCGCGTGGTCAGCGTCGCCTACCTGGTACTCGCTCCCGACCTCCCGACCCCCCGGGCCGGCGGCGACGCCAGCAGCGCCCGCTGGGCGCCGGTCAGCGAACTCCTCGGCGAGAGCCCGGCTGACGGAGTCCCGCTCGCCTTCGACCACGGTCTGATCCTCGCCGACGGAGTGGAGCGCGCCCGCTCCAAGATCGAGTACTCCTCCCTGGCCACCGCCTTCTGCCCGACCGAGTTCACCGTGGGCGAGCTGCGCCGCGTCTACGAGGCGGTCTGGGGCGTCGCCCTCGACCCGCGCAACTTCCACCGCAAGGTCACCGGCACCCCCGGGTTCCTCCTCCCCTCCGGCGGCACGACCACGCGTCAGGGCGGCCGCCCGGCCCAGCTCTTCACCGCCGGCGGTGCGACCGTCCTCAACCCGCCCATGCTCCGCCCCGACTCCTGAGCGCCCGGCTCCTGAGTACCCCGCCTTCTGAGCCCCTCGAAGGCCCCGGCCGTCTCCCGGCCGTCCCCGCCTCGCGCCCGCTCGCAACCGGCTCCGCCCGGAGCGGCCGAACGGTCCCCGGTCGGGCGGCCTAGGCGGCGGCACTGTCGCACAGTGGTGTCGGACGCTTCGGTCACCGGACCGAATGCCCTCGGACCCCAGGAGCCCCGTGTGGCCACCGATGACAACTGCGCCAGGCAGCGGAGCCTCATCGAGAGCCAGGTGGCGGACTTCAACAGCCTCAGCGCGACCGCCGCCAGAACCGAGAGGAAGCTGGCCGCCCTCAAGGCCGAGCCGCACGCCGACCCGGCCGCGATCGCCTCCCTGCAGGAGACCCTGAGCGCCGAGGAGGAGCAGCTCGCCGAGATCGCCGTCGCCGGAAAGGCCGCTGTCGAGGAGTTCCAGGGGAGTGCGTCGGTCAGACCCTCCCGCCCGGTGCCGCGGACTTCCTGTTGACCGGTCCGCCGACCCCGGACCGGAACACCGACGGCCCCCGGTCGGCTCCCGCCCCGTGAATCGCAGGATCGGATTGTCCCCTGATCGGGTGAGGTGGGCGGGCGGCGGGCCCGTGGCGGTTCAATAATGCCCGGAATCGGCGGTGCTGACCCCTAATGTGCTGGCGTCGAGCAGGTCGGCCGAGGGCATGGGAGCAGCCAGCGATGATTCAGATCACCGGACTGACCAAGGTCCGTTGCAAGGGCGCACCGCCCGCCGTGCTCGATCTGACCTTCGACGCCAGGCCCGGCATGGTGACCGTGCTGCTCGGCGAGAAGGGGGCCGGCAAGTCCACCGCGCTGCGGCTGATGCTCGAACTCGAACGCGGCCTGGGCGTCACACTCTTCGACGGCCGCCCCTACCGCCGGATCCGCCGCCCCGAGCGCGAGATCGGAGTACTGCTGCCCGGGCCGCGGGAGGGGGCCGCGGCGGTGGCCGGAAATCCGGGGCGCAAGGCGCGCGGCCACCTGCGGATGCTGGCCGCGGCCGTCGGCGTCCCCGTTCGGCGGGCCGACGAGCTGCTGGAACAGACCCGGTTGGCCACCGTCGCCGAGCAGCGGCTGCGCACCTTCTCACCGGGCATGCACCGTCGGCTCTCGCTGGCCACCGCGCTGCTCGGCGATCCCGGCACTCTCCTGCTGGACGCGCCCACCGAAGGCCTGTCCCCGCGCAACGTCGAGTGGTTCCACTCCTTCCTGCGCTCCTTCGCGGTCGCGGGCGGAACGGTGCTGGTGACCACCCGGAGCTCGCAGGAGGCCGCGCAGGTCGGGGACCGGGTGGTCACCCTGGACCGCGGCCTCCTGGTGGCCGACCAGCCGGTCGTGGAGTTCTGCCGGACCAGGCTCAGCCCCGAGGTGGCCGTCCGGGGGCCGCAGATGGCCCGGTTGGCCGACCTGCTGGTCAGCCAGGGCGCCGAGGTGCGGCCGGACGGCGGCGCGGGCCTCGCTGTGGCGGGCATCGGCCGTACCGAGATCGGTGAACTCGCCTACCGCAACGGGATCCTGCTGCACGAGCTGGCCGACCGGGTGGTCGAGCAGCCGGTGCCCCACGCCGCCCTGCCGGTCGTCTCCGGACGCTCCGGGCATCTCCGCCTCAGGCCGGAATCCGGGACGGCACACGAGACGGCACACGAGACCGCACCTGAGGCGACGCACGCGTCGGCCCACGCGTCCACCGCCGAGGCCACGCCGCCGCCCCCGGAATCGAACGCCGCACCGGGCCCCCGGCCCGCGCTCCCCGCCCCCACTGTCCCCACCGCCCCCACTGCCCCCACCGTTCCCGAGCCCGCCGGGGAGAGCCGGACCCGCGACGACGCGGCGGTCCGGTCCACCCGCGCGCTGCCCGTCGTCGCCATGGCGGCCGCCCTTCCGACCCTCGCCGCGGCCCCGCAGGCGGACCCCGCGCCCGCCGCCGACCGGCACTTCCGCGACCAGCTGACCCCCCTCGCCCGCCCTGCCCAGCCCGCCGGCCCCGTCCGCAGCGGTCCCGTCCGCGCCGAGCCCGAGCCCCCGCAGCGCCGGGAGAGCGCCGCGGACCTGCTCACCGACGACACCGTCCGCCTCGGCCGGATCACCACCAGCAAGGCCCCCGCCACCCCCGACGACCACCGGAGCGAGTGAACCGTGCGTGTCCTGGCCTACGAGCTGCGCCGCTTGCGCGGCCTGCGTTCCACCTGGCTGCTGCTCGCC
Source organism: Kitasatospora sp. NPDC059648 (assembly GCF_042734825.1). Classification (NCBI taxonomy): domain Bacteria; kingdom Bacillati; phylum Actinomycetota; class Actinomycetes; order Kitasatosporales; family Streptomycetaceae; genus Kitasatospora; species Kitasatospora sp. NPDC059648. The sequence goes on from NZ_JBHWDU010000028.1 coordinate 54,517, forward strand.
GCCGTGCTGCTCTGTGACGTCGTCGTGGCAGCCGTCCTGGCGAGCCAGGCCCCGGCCGGCCCGCTGGCCGCTCCGGCCGGGGTGCGGCTGCTGACCGCCGCCGTCCCGCTGATCCCGCTGCCCTTCGCGGCGCTCGGAGCCGGATTGCTGGGCGCGCTCTCGTACGGGCACGAGGTGCGCCACCCGGGGCTGGCGGCCTCGCAGGTGACGTACTCGCGCAGGGTGCGGCTACTGCTGGCCAAGCTGGTGGTGGTCGGCCCGGTGGCGGCGCTGCTGGCGCTGGTGACCCTGGTGCTCGACACGGTGGCCGTGCAGCTAGCGCTGCCGGCCGGGGTGAAGGTGGCGGCCTGGACGGATCCCGGCGCGTTGTCCGACCGGGTGTCCGGGGCACTGGGAACCGTCGGGCTGAGCGGTCCGGCCGACCTGTCGGGCGTGTTCGCCCCGTTGGCGCTGGTGGTGGGTCACGGTGTGTCGGCCGCGCTGCTGGCCTTCGTCCTGCTGACCGTGGTGGCCGCCTGGACCGGCGTGCTGACCGCCTCGCTGACCCGCAGTGCCGCCTCCGGGGTGCTGCTGCTGTGCGCGCTGCCGCCACTGCTGGAGTCCGGCGTCGCCCTGCTGCTGCGTCGGACCGGCCGTCCGTGGCCGACGAGGGCGGCGGAGCTGCTGCCCTTCCAGTCCGACATCGAGTGGGCCTACGGCTGGGTGTACGGCGGAGCGCGCGAGGCTGCTGCCGGGAACGCGGCGCTGACGGACCCGGCCCTGCTGGCGGCGGTCACGGCCCCCGCGGCGGCCCTGCTGCTGGCGGCTCTGCTCGTCCAGGCCCGCCGCCGTTCGCTGTAGCGCGGACCCGACTTTGCCTCCCGGACCCGCCTCCGCCTCCCGGACCCGCCTGGACACCAAGTAGTCGCCGCACCTCGCGCCAGGGCCCGTCGCCTCCCGCGTCGGGCCCTGGCCGTGCTCCCCGGTGCCGCGCGCTGTCCCGAAGTAGCAAGATCGACCAGCTGTGACCGTAATGAGCGGTTCTTCCTGATAAGAAGTCAATTATCCAGTCGCGGTCGATCACCCTTTCGTGTGCTTTTCACGAGAATTCTCAAGCTGCGCCTGCCGATCGCCGACAAAGGAGGCGTGAGTACCCTTGCGCACCCCCCCATGACCCCCGCCCGTTCCGCCGAAGGGCCCATCCACGGCCCCGGCGATCTGGACCGCTTCTCGTACGCCGACCGGCCGACCCCGCCAGCGCCCCGCTGGGAGGGCGCCGAGTCCGACATCGGCCGGGTCGGCCGCAAGACCACCAGCAGCCGCGGGCGCGGTCTGCACGGCCAGCTGGTCCAGCAGCTCGGCCAGATGATCGTCTCCGGCGACCTCGGCGCCGACCGTCCGCTGGTGCCCGAGGAGATCGGCCAGCGGTTCGAGGTCTCCCGGACCGTGGTCCGCGAGTCGCTGCGCGTGCTGGAGGCCAAGGGCCTGGTCAGCGCCCGCCCGAACGTCGGCACCCGGGTCCGTCCCGTCGGCGACTGGAACCTGCTGGACCCGGACATCATCGAGTGGCGCGCCTTCGGCCCGCAGCGGGACGAGCAGCGCCGGGAGCTGTTCGAGCTCCGCTGGGCGATCGAGCCGCTGGCCGCCCGCCTCGCCGCCGGCCACGGCCGGGAGGACGTCCAGCAGCGGCTGGTCGAGCTGGTCGAGATCATGGGACACGCCGCCGCCCAGGCCGACCTGTCCACCTACACCCGCGCCGACGCCGAGCTGCACGCCCTGATCCTGCAGATGGCCGGCAACCGGATGCTGGAGCACCTGTCGGGGATCGTCTCCTGCGCGCTGCAGGTCTCGGGCGGTCCGGCGATCTCCTGCGAGCGCCCCTCCGAGTCCTCGGTCGGCCTGCACGCCCGGCTGGTGGACGCACTGGGCACCGGCGACGGCACCGCGGGCGAGGCCGCGATGCGGGCGCTGCTCACCGTCCACCCCGAGATCGAACCCTCCGTCCCCGCGCCCCGGGAGCACTGAGCGGGCTGTTCTCGGCGAGCGGGCGCGCCGGCGCGGTCCGTTCCGCCAAGGCCCTCCGGCCGCAGTGCGCGGTGCAGCCGGAGGGCCTCTGCGCGGCGTCGGCCGCCCGAGCCCGCACCCCGCGGCGCGTCGGGTCCCGGGCCGCAGCCCCGAGCGGACCGCCGCGAGCCATTGCCTGAACATCATGACTCGTCCATGACAGTCAACTCGGCCGAGAGTGCGCGATGATGGATTCCGGCCCCGGGGCCGCGGGCGCCGAGCGGTGTGACCCGCGACACGAAGGCCATGCGTAACACTTGACGAGTAGCAGCGATGTGTCCTGAGCGGGAGCAGCTCCGGAATACTCCAACATGTCAGAATGCTGTGTTGGTCCGCGGCGCTGCTGCCGTCCTGCAAACCCAGTCCTCAAGCCCGAGTCGGTCGGAATCGACACCGCGCGTCCGGCGCGCGATCTCCTTCCCCGCCCGCTCGGGCGGCCGGTACGGGTTCGAGTCCACTCATCGTCCGAGAGGTTGTTCGTGTCGGCCAGCACATCCCGTTCGCTTCCCCCCGAGATCGCCGAGTCCGCGGCTCTGCTGGCGCTCATCGAGCGGGGCAAGGCCCAGGGGCAGATCGCCGGTGACGACGTGCGCCAGGCGTTCGAGGCGGACCAGATCCCGGTCACCAAGTGGAAGAACGTCATGCGCAGCCTCAACCAGGTGCTGATTGAGGAGGGGGTGGACCTCATGGTCAGCGCGGCCGAGCCGGCCGGCGCCAAGCGCAAGAGCGTTGCTGCCAAGAGCCCCACCAAGCGCACCGCCACCAAGGCTGTCACCACCCGGACCCCGGCCGCTCCGTCGGCCCCGACCAAGCCGCCCGTGCGGATCGCCCCCGGCGCCCCCGTCGCGGCTCCGGCCGTCGCGGCCGCCGCCGCGGCGCCCGCCCCCACCGTGTCCGCCGAGATCACCGTCGAGGAGACGACCGGCGTCGTCGCCGAAGTGAAGTCGGTCGCGGCGAAGAAGGCCGCTCCGGCGAAGAAGGCTGCGGCCAAGAAGACCGCCGCGCCCGCCAAGAAGACCGCCGCCAAGAAGACCACCGCCGCCAAGGCGGGCAAGGGTGGCGACGAGGAGCTGCTCGGCGAGGAGGAGCTGCTCGAGGACGTCGCGCTGCCCGGTGACAAGGCCGAGGCCGAGGCCGGCCCGGAGGAGGAGTCGGAGGGCTTCGTCCTCTCCGACGACGACGAGGACGACGCGCCGGCCCAGCAGGTCGCCGTCGCCGGTGCCACCGCCGACCCGGTCAAGGACTACCTGAAGCAGATCGGCAAGGTCCCGCTGCTCAACGCCGAGCAGGAGGTCGAGCTCGCCAAGCGCATCGAGGCCGGTCTGTTCGCCGAGGACAAGCTCTCGGCCGCCGACAAGCTCGCCCCCAAGCTCAAGCGCGAGCTGGAGATCATCGCCGAGGACGGCCGCCGGGCCAAGAACCACCTGCTGGAGGCCAACCTCCGCCTGGTGGTCTCGCTGGCCAAGCGCTACACCGGCCGCGGCATGCTGTTCCTGGACCTGATCCAGGAGGGCAACCTCGGTCTGATCCGTGCGGTCGAGAAGTTCGACTACACCAAGGGCTACAAGTTCTCGACCTACGCGACCTGGTGGATCCGTCAGGCGATCACCCGCGCCATGGCCGACCAGGCCCGCACCATCCGCATCCCGGTGCACATGGTCGAGGTCATCAACAAGCTGGCCCGCGTCCAGCGCCAGATGCTCCAGGACCTGGGCCGCGAGCCCACCCCGGAGGAGCTGGCCAAGGAACTCGACATGACCCCCGAGAAGGTCATCGAGGTCCAGAAGTACGGCCGCGAGCCGATCTCGCTGCACACCCCGCTGGGCGAGGACGGCGACAGCGAGTTCGGTGACCTGATCGAGGACTCCGAGGCGGTCGTCCCGGCCGACGCGGTCTCCTTCACCCTGCTCCAGGAGCAGCTGCACTCGGTGCTGGACACCCTCTCCGAGCGCGAGGCCGGCGTGGTCTCGATGCGCTTCGGCCTGACGGACGGTCAGCCGAAGACGCTCGACGAGATCGGCAAGGTGTACGGGGTCACCCGTGAGCGCATCCGCCAGATCGAGTCGAAGACCATGTCGAAGCTGCGCCACCCGTCGCGCTCCCAGGTGCTGCGCGACTACCTGGACTGATCGACGGCAGTACGCGACGAAGGCCCGGAACCGTACGGTTCCGGGCCTTCGGGCCGTTCGGAGGCGGTGTGTCATCGACCGGGTGGCCCTTGTCGCTCGTCCGGGTGGCGGCGCTGGCGGAAATGGTCGCGTTGTGTAGTCGATCACCTACGCTGTGCCGGTTGCCTGCTGCCGAGCCTTGTGGAGTCACGGTGCTGACCGACCCGGACCGAGCCGACCTGCCGAACCCCGCCGCGTGCCGGGTCGCCCCGACCACCACCGCCCCGACCACCACCGCCCCGACCGCCGTCCGGGCCGTCGCCCGGACGGACCGGCGGCGGTGGAGCGCACTACTGGCGCTGCTCGCCGCCCTCCCCGTACCGCTGGTCGCCCTCGGCGCGGCCGCCCCGGCCGAGGCGCAGCGCCGGGTGGTCGGGGGCGACACCGTGAGCACCGCGGACCACCCGTGGATCGTGGCGCTGGCCAGCCGCCAGCAGTTCGGCAGCGGACGCTCCGGACAGTTCTGCGGCGGCGCGCTGGTCACCCCGACCAAGGTGGTCACGGCCGCGCACTGCTTCTACGAAGAGTCCAAGGGCCGGGTGGACCGGCCCGGCCTGAAGGTGATCGTCGGGCGGGACGACCTGCGCGGCTCGGCCGGTCGCGAGGTGGCCGTCCAGCAGGTCTGGATCCACCCCGACTACGACTTCGCCGCGAACATGAACGACGTGGCGGTGCTCACCCTCGCCGAGCCCCAGGGCACCCGGCCGGTGGTCGAGATGGTCGGCCAGGGCGAGACCGGGCCGTACGCGTCCGGGACCGGCGCGCAGATCTACGGCTGGGGCGACACCAGCGGTCGGGGCGACTACTCGCCGGTGCTGCGCGGGGTGGACGTGCACATCGTCCCCGACCAGACCTGCGCGCACGCCTACCCGGGCGGGCCGGACGGCAAGTTCGACGCCCGGGGCATGGTCTGCGCGGGCGAGGAGAAGGGGGGCAAGGACGCCTGCCAGGGCGACAGCGGAGGCCCGCTGATCGTGGCCGGCCGACTGGCCGGACTGGTGTCCTGGGGGACGGGCTGCGCCGAGGGCGCCCACCCCGGCGTCTACACCCGGGTGTCCTCGGTCACGGACGCGGTGCACTCGGCGCTCTGAGCACTGCTGTGGGTGATGGAGCGGTGACATTCTGACGCCGCGTCGGTTCCCGGGTGCCGCCTGCGCGGGCCGGCCGGGAGGGCGCGGGCGAACGCGGGAGAACCGTCCGGAGAACAGCGAAGCCGGGTGGGGGAGCCCCCAAAAGGGGGGGCCCCCCCCCCCCCCCGCCGCGGGGCGGGGACCCACCGGCCCCACCACAACACCC
>NZ_JBHWDU010000028.1:60033-89829 GCF_042734825.1 Kitasatospora sp. NPDC059648
GGGGGGGGGGCCCTCCCGGGCCCCCCCGCCCGCCCCCCCCGCGCGGGGGGGGCCCCCCCCCGGGGGGGGGCCCCCCCCCCCGGCTCCCCGGTCGCGTGCAGTGCACGACCGGACACAGCTCGATGCCGGCTGGTTGGGGCGCCTGTGATCAGCGCTCGTCGTCGGCGGCCGTCGCGGTGGTGCTGGTGGTGAGACGGCCGCTCTCGTCCTGTATCTCCACGGCGATCTTCTTGAGCTCGGGCTCGAACTTCCGGCCGTGGTGGGCGCAGAAGAGCAGCTCTCCGCCGCTGGCGAGTACGACGCGCAGGTAGGCCTGGGCGCCGCAGCGGTCGCAGCGGTCAGCCGCGGTGAGCGGGCTCGCAGGGGTCAGAACAGTAGTCACGTCGCCTCTTCTCTAGCTCGACGAGCTGTCGTACCAGGGTCAACATCCAACCAGGCCGAAAACGTTCCCGCTCGTGGCTTTTCTTCTTTGAGGATTCTGCTGTGTTGATGAGGACGTGCCCCGGGGGCCGGTGGTTCATGCGTGCCGAATCCCGGGATCCGCCCGTGGCTCGAACGTCCGATCGGGACCGGGTTCTAGGTCCGCGTAGCATAATCCTCTGCCGGGTTGGAGCATAAGCCCCGTCCCGGGCCCCGGTAGCCTGCATAACGGCAGATCCGGAGCCTGCGCCGGACCCCACGATCCGCCAGGGCCGGTGGTACGGGGAGGAGATGGCGCCCCCGGGGCCCGCCCCCGGACGCTGTCCTTGTTCGCGCAGCGCGTACAAGCTGCGCCGGGCCGGCCCGCCGTGCTGTGCACCCGTCGCAGGGGCGCGAGCACAGCGAGCGACGACTGTCGGTGCGGCGTGCTGCACTGGCGGATGGTCCGGATGCGTCCGGATGTGACCGATGAGACAGAACTTCACCGAGGAGAGTGCCGCGTGAGTGCCGAAACGACCGTGCCGTCCGCGCTGCTGGCCGGCGACGACGGTTCCAACTACACCGCGCGGCACCTGCTCGTCCTGGAGGGCCTGGAGGCCGTCCGCAAGCGCCCCGGCATGTACATCGGTTCCACCGACAGCCGCGGTCTGATGCACTGCCTCTGGGAGATCATCGACAACTCGGTCGACGAGGCGCTGGGCGGCTACTGCGACCGCATCGAGGTCCTGCTGCACCCGGACTCCTCCGTGGAGGTCCGCGACAACGGCCGCGGCATCCCGGTCGACGTGGAGCCCAAGACCGGGCTGTCGGGCGTCGAGGTCGTGATGACCAAGCTGCACGCGGGCGGCAAGTTCGGCGGCGGCTCGTACGCGGCCTCCGGCGGTCTGCACGGCGTCGGCGCCTCGGTCGTCAACGCGCTCTCCGCGCGACTGGACGTCGAGGTCGACCGCAGCGGGCACACCCACGCGATCAGCTTCCGGCGCGGCACCCCCGGCATCTTCACCGAGGCCAGCCCGGACGCGCCCTTCGAGCCCGCCAACGGCCTCACCCGGACCCGCAAGGTGCCCAAGACCCGCACCGGCACCCGGATCCGCTACTGGGCCGACCGGCAGATCTTCCTCAAGGACGCCAAGCTCTCCCTGGAGAACCTGCACAACCGCGCCCGGCAGACCGCCTTCCTCGTCCCCGGCCTGACCATCGTCGTGCGTGACGAGCGGCTCACCGAGAGCGAGCAGATCGAGGAGTCGGTCTTCCACTACGACGGCGGCATCGCCGAGTTCTGCGAGTTCCTGGCCCCCGACAAGCCGGTCAGCGACGTGCTGCGGCTGCGCGGCGAGGGCACCTTCAAGGAGACCGTGCCGGTCCTGGACGAGCTCGGCCACATGACCCCGACCGAGGTCACCCGCCACCTCGGGGTGGACATCGCGCTGCGCTGGGGCACCGGCTACGACACCACCCTGCGCTCCTTCGTCAACATCATCGCCACCCCCAAGGGCGGCACCCACGTCACCGGCTTCGAGCGCTCACTGGCCAAGACCGTCAACGAGGTGCTGCGCTCCAGCAAGCTGCTGCGCGTCGCCGAGGACGACATCACCAAGGACGACGCCACCGAGGGCCTCACCGCCGTCGTCACCGTCCGGCTCGCCGAGCCGCAGTTCGAGGGCCAGACCAAGGAGGTGCTCGGCACCTCGGCGGCCAACCGGATCGTCGCGGCCGTCGTCGCCAAGGAGCTCAAGGCCTTCCTCACCTCGGCCAAGAAGGACCAGAAGCAGCAGGCCCGGGCGGTGCTGGAGAAGGTCGTCGCCGCGGCCCGCACCCGGGTCGCCGCCCGGCAGCACAAGGAGGCCCAGCGCCGCAAGACCGCGCTGGAGACCAGCTCGCTGCCGGCCAAGCTGGCCGACTGCCGCAGCGACGACGTGGACCGCAGCGAACTGTTCATCGTCGAGGGCGACTCCGCGCTCGGCACCGCCAAGCTCGCCCGCAACTCCGAGTTCCAGGCGCTGCTGCCGATCCGGGGCAAGATCCTCAACGTGCAGAAGGCCTCGGTGAGCGACATGCTCAAGAACGCCGAGTGCGCCGCGATCATCCAGGTGATAGGGGCCGGCTCGGGCCGCACCTTCGACATCGACCAGGCCCGCTACGGCCGGGTGATCTTCATGGCCGACGCCGATGTCGACGGCTCGCACATCCGCACCCTGCTGCTGACTCTCTTCCACCGCTACATGCGGCCGATGGTCGAGCAGGGCCGGGTCTTCGCCGCCGTCCCGCCGCTGCACCGGATCGAGCTCACCAACCCCAAGCGCGGCCAGGAGAAGTACCACTACACCTACTCCGACGCCGAGCTGCGCTCCACCCTGCTGGAGTTCCAGCGCAAGGGGCAGCGCTGGAAGGAGCCGGTGCAGCGGTACAAGGGCCTGGGCGAGATGGACGCCGACCAGCTGGCCGAGACCACCATGGACCCGCGCCACCGCACCCTGCGCCGGATCAACCTGGGTGACCTGGAGCAGGCCGAGAGGATCTTCGACCTGCTGATGGGCAACGACGTCGCCCCGCGCAAGGAGTTCATCGTGGACTCGGCGGCCACTCTGGACCGCTCCCGCATCGACGCCTGACGCGCCCGGCCGGCCAGGGCCCTCCACCCATGGGTGGAGGGCCCTCGCGCAGCCGGTTCCACCCGGGCTCCACCCCGGCGCCGATCAGCGGGGAGCGGCGGATCCGTAGCGTCGGAGAGGTCAGCGAAAGCCTCTCCCCGGGACGGAGAACCTCCCATGTCTGCCGTAGCAAACCTCCTCGTGATCGCCGCGGTGGTGGTCCTGGTGGTCCAGCGCCAGATGCGCGTCCAGCGTCTGGACACCGAGCGCCGCTTCTGGCTGCTCCCGCTGGTCCTGGGCGTGCTGGCGCTGCGCGATCCGCAGATCATCGACCACCAGCACACCGTGCTGTCGGCCGCCCTGCTCGCCGCCGGGCTGGTCGCCGTGCTCGCCATGGGAACGGTCTGGGGCTGGACCGTCCGGATCTGGCGGGCCGACGACGGCAACGTCCTGGTCAAGGGCACCAAGGCCACGCTGGCCGCCTGGGGCGGGATGCTCGCCATCCGGATCGGCCTGTACGCGATCGGTTCGGCCCTGGGCGTCCACCAGGCGGGCAGCTCGCTGATGCTCGGCCTGGCGGTCCTGCTGCTGGTCCGCTCGCTCGTGGTCAACTGGAGGGCCCGGACGCTGGATCCCGCGCAGGCGACCGCCGTACTGCACTGATCCGCCGCAGTGAGCACCGAGGAGGCACCCGTGGCCGGGTGGTACTGGACCCGCTGGCCGTCCCGGGAGGGGATGGAACGCGACGCCGAGAGCGGGCCGCGGCGGGTCCTCACCGTGCTCGGCCGGATCGTCGTGCTGTCCGTCGTCGGCTGGGGGACGTTCGCCGACGGCAGGTACACCGGCTGGGCGATGGCGGCCGTGGCGGCCGGGCTGGCCGCGGTCGCCGTCCTCTGCGTGGGGTTCCTCCGGGCCAGCCGGGATCAGCGCCCGACCGCCTCCTACCTGTTGGCCGCCGTCCTGGTCGGGGCCGCCTGGCCGGCCAACTGGGGGCGGGCCTACACGCTCGCCGACCTGGTCTGGGTGGGACTGGCCGTGGTCGCGCTGGTCCGGCTGCCACCCGCGCCCGCGCTGCTCGTCGGCACGGCCGCGCTGGGCTCGTACACCGCGGCCAGCTGGGCGAGTTGGCTCAGCATCGTCGCCACCATCGGCGGGGTCGCCCTGCTCGGCTTCCTGCTGCGGCTGGACATCGAGGCGCGCGGCACCGCCCGGCGGCTGCTGGTCCAGGAGCGCGCCGCCCGGGCCGCCGAGGCGGAGAGCGCGGCGCTCGCCGAACGGGCCAGGATCGCCCGGGAGATCCATGACGTGCTCGCCCACAGCCTCTCCGCGCAGCTGGTCCACCTGGAGGCGGCCCGGCTGATGCTGGACGCCGGGACCGACCGCGAGCAGATCCGCGAACGGGTCGTCGCCGCACGGCGGATGGCGCAGGACGGGCTGGCCGAGACCCGGCAGGCGCTGTCCGCACTGCGCGGGGAGTTCACGCAGGTCGGGGAGTTCCTGGTGGAGCTGACCGAGCGGGAGCGGGCCCCGTTCACCGTCACCGGCACGCCCCGGCCGCTGGCCGCCGAGGTCGGCCTGGCGGTGCGGCGCACGGCGCAGGAGGCGGTGACCAACGTGCGCAAGCACGCGCCGCGCGCCCGGTGCTCGGTCCAACTGCGCTACCTGGACGACGCGGTGGAGCTGGAGGTGCGCAACGCCCGCGCGCCGCGCGGCCAGTCGGCGGGCGAGCCCGGCGGGCCGTCCTCGGGCGGGGCGCCCTCCCGTGAGCTGGCCGGCAGCGGCAGCGGGTACGGTCTGCTGGGGATGCGCGAACGCGCTGAACTGCTCGGCGGCACTCTGCTGGCGGGCCCGGAGGACGGAGGGTGGCGGGTGTTGCTGCGGGTGCCGGCATGACGGCCGCGGTCACCAGGGTGCTGGTGGCGGACGACCAGACGGTGGTGCGCGAGGGCATCGTGATGCTGCTGGGGCTGCTGCCCGGCATCGAGGTGGTCGGCGCGGCGGCGGACGGGGAGGAGGCCGTCGCCCTGGTGGAGCGCCACCACCCCGACGTGGTGCTGATGGACCTGCGGATGCCGCGCGTCGACGGCGTCGAGGCGACCCGGCGGATCCGGGCCGCGCACCCGGGGACCGAGGTCGTGGTGCTCACCACCTACGCCGACGACGAGTCGCTGTTTCCGGCGCTGCAGGCCGGGGCGCGCGGATACCTCACCAAGGACGCCGGCGGCGAGGAGATCGCCAAGGCCATCGCGGACGTCCGCTCGGGTGCGGCCGGGCTCTCGCCACAGGTTCAACTCCGGCTGCTGGAACGGCTTTCGGAGGCTGCGCCGAAGTCCGCGTCGCCGGGCGGACCGGGCGTGCCGCGCGGGCCGGCCGGTCCCGGTGCACCGGCGGCGCCGGGCGCCGCCCGGGCCGGGGAGCTGCCGGACGGGTTGACCGTTCGGGAGGCGGAGGTGCTCGCGCTGATCGCCGAGGGGCTCTCCAACGCCGAGATCGCGCAGCGGCTGTTCGTCAGCCAGGCCACCGTGAAGACGCACATCAACAACCTGTTCGCCAAGACCGCGGTGCGCGACCGCGCGCAGGCGGTCGCGTACGCCTTCCGGCACGGAATCACCGGTACGCAGCAGTAGTCGGATGAGCGTCCGTCAGATGATCTACCACCTCATTGAGTGAAGGTATCTGCGATGGTCAGGGGCGGTGTCCGGCGGCCTCCATGATGGTTCGGGTCAGAACGCCCGGCCCGGCCCAGGAGCAGCAGTGCCACAGCAGCAGACCAGCAGTCCCGGCCAGGGGCAGCGATTCGACTGGTGGGCCGCTCAGGCCGCCGCCACCGCTTCCGAGCAGGCTGCCGCGCCCCGCCGAACGGCCGTACCGGCCCAGTCGGCGCCCGCCTGTCCGGCCGCCCCCCAGTCGGCCGCCGCCACCGAGTCGGTGGCCGTCCCGCCCGTCCCGCCCGTCCCGCCGACGGCGCCCGCAGCGCCGCCGTTCGCCCCGTCCGCCGCACCAGCGCTACCGCCGGTTCCGGCGGCCGCCCCGAGCGCGGTGGCCCAGGAGCCGCAGGCGCCGGTGAGCACCACCGACAGCACCGAGGTCTACCGGAGCGTCCAGGCCAGCGCGGCTTTCCAGGACATCCGGCGCAGCTACCGCACGTTCGTCTTCCCGACCTGCGTCGCCTTCCTCGGCTGGTACCTGCTGTACGTCGGTGCCGAGGCCGTCGCGCCCGGCGCGATGCGCAGCCCGGTGGCCGGCCCGCTCAACGTGGCCTGGCTGCTCGGCCTGCTGCAGTTCGCCTCCACCTTCCTGCTCACCTGGCTCTACGCCCGCAACGCCCGGACCAAGCGCGACCGCGCCGCCCTGGGCCTGCGCTGGGACACCCAGGACCAGCTGCGATGACGGCCACCACCGGCGTGATGACCACCGCCACTCCGCCCCCCGTCGCCCCCACCGACCAGCACCACGGCCTGGCGGTCGTGCTGTTCGCCGTCATCGTCCTGGTCACCCTCGGCATCACCCTCTGGGTGGGCCGACAGGGCAACGCCGCCGAGGACTTCTACGCCGGCGGGCGCGACTTCACCCCGCTGCAGAACGGCTTCGCCCTCTCCGGCGACTACCTCTCCGCGGCTTCCTTCCTCGGAGTCGCCGGGCTGATCGCCCTGTACGGCTACGACGGGGTGCTCTACAGCATCGGCTTCCTGGTCGCCTGGCTGGTCGTGCTGATGCTGGTCGCCGAACTCGTCCGCAACGCCGGCCGGTACACCCTCGCCGACGTCCTCGCGCTGCGGCTGCGCCGCCGCCGGGTACGGGCGGCGGCCGGCGGCGCCAGCGTCGTGGTCACCCTGCTCTACCTGGTCGCCCAGATGGTCGGCGCCGGCTCGCTGGTCGCCCTGCTGCTCGGCACCAACAGCGCCCAGGCCAGGACGTGGACCATCATCGCGGTCGGCGCCCTGATGATCGTCTACGTCACGATCGGCGGCATGCGGGCCACCACCTGGATCCAGATCGTCAAGGCCTTCCTGCTGATCGCCGGCTCGGTGCTGCTCACCGTGCTGCTGGTGGTGCGCTTCCACGGCGACCTCTTCGCGCTGATGCGCCAGGCCGCCCAGCACAGCGGCTCCGGGCACCGCTACCTCGAACCCGGGCTCAAGTACGGTGCCACCCTCACCAGCCGGCTGGACTTCTTCAGCCTCGGCCTGGCCCTGGTGCTCGGCACCGCGGGACTGCCGCACATCCTGTCCCGCTTCTACACCGTGCCCACCGCCCGGGCCGCCCGCCGCTCCACGATGTGGGCGATCGGCCTGGTCGGCGGCTTCTACCTGATGGCCATCGCGCTCGGCCTGGGAGCCACCGCGCTGATCGGCTCGGCCGAGGTGCGGCAAGCCAACTCGGCCGGGAACACCGCCGTACCGCTGCTCGCCCTGGTGCTCGGCGGCGGAAACGGCAGCACCGGCGGGGTGGTGCTGTTCGCGCTGATCTCGGCGATCGCCTTCGCCACCATCCTCGCCGTGGTCGCCGGGCTGACCCTGGCCTCCTCCGCCGCCTTCGCCCACGACATCTGGGCGGGCGCCTGGCGCGGCGGTCCGCGCCGCCGCCGCGGGGGAGGGGTGGCCGAGAAGCCCAGCGAGCAGCAGGAGGTGGTGGTCGCCCGCTTCGCGGCTGCCGGGATCGGCGCGGCGGCGATCGTGATCAGCCTCTACGCCCAGCAGCTGAACGTCGCCTTCCTGGTCGGCCTGGCCTTCGCCGTGGCCGCCTCCGCGAACCTCCCGGTGCTGCTCTACAGCCTGTTCTGGTCGCGGTTCACCGTCCGGGGCGCGGTCTGGTCGGTGTACGGCGGGCTCGTCCCGGCGATCGTGCTGGTGTTCTTCTCGCCGGTGGTCTCCGGGACCAAGACGGCGCTGTTCCCCGGCGTCGACTTCCACTGGTTCCCGCTGGAGAACCCCGGCATCGTCTCCATCCCGCTCGGCTTCCTGGCCGGGTGGATCGGGACGCTCACCTCCCCCGAGCCCGCCGACGCGGACCGCTTCGCCGAGCTGGAGGTGCGCGCCCTCACCGGTGCGGGCGCGGCCTAGTGCCGCGCCCCGGGAACCCCGGCGGGCTTGGGGCCGCCGGGGTTCCCGCACGTGCGGGGCGGTCGGGAACGTCCTACGCGCTCCTCGCGGCCAGCCCGTAGCGGTGCTCGGGGCGGCCGGTGTCGCCGTAGCGCAGGGTCAGCCGCAGCCGGCTGTCCCGTTCCAGCTGCTTGAGGTAGCGCTGGGCCGTCGAGCGGCTCAGCCCGGTGGCGTCGGCGACCTCCTGGGCGGACAGCGGCCGGCCCGCCCGTCGCAGCACGCCCAGCACCAGGTCGGTGGTGGGCGCCGAGTGGCCCTTCGGCAGTGCCCCGGTGGGCACGCAGGCGCTGCGCAGGGTCGCGAACAGCCGGTCCACCTCGTCCTGGCCGGCCTCCCGGGCGGGGGCGGCGAGCGCGTGCCGCAGCTGGGCGTAGGAGACCAGCTTGTCCCGCAGCCCGGCGAAGGTGAACGGCTTCACCAGGTACTGCAGCGCGCCGTGCTGCATCGCGGCGTGCACCGTGGAGACGTCCCGGGCCGCGGTCACCATCATCACGTCGCAGGCCACCTGTCGTTCCCGCAGCCGGCGCACCAGGGCCAGGCCGGTCTCGTCCGGCAGGTGGTGGTCGAGCAGCAGCAGGTCGACCGGGCGGCGCTCCAGCGCGGCCAGGGCCTCCCCGGCCGAGTGGGCGGTGCCGGTGACCCGGAAGCCGGGCACCTTGGCCACGTACGCGGCGTGCACGTCCGCGACCCGGAAGTCGTCGTCCACCACGAGTACGTCGATCATCACGCCTCCACGAGCTGAGCGGTGAGCAGGGCCTCGGGCAGCTCCACGGTGAACCGGGCACCGCCCAGCGGGCCGGTGTCGAGCACGATCCGGCCGCCGGCCCGTTCGACCAGCCGACGCACCATCGCCAGGCCCAGCCCGCGCGGACGGTGCGCGGGCGCGTCCTTGCTGGTCCACCCCTCCTCGAAGACCTGCTCGCGCAGCTCCTCCGGCACGCCCGGGCCGCTGTCCGCGACCTGCAGCAGCAGGGTGGAACCGGCCGCCGCCAGCGTCACCTCCAGCCGCCCGCCCCCGCCCAGCACGAGCGCGTCCACCGCGTTGTCGATCAGGTTGCCGAGCACCGTCACCAGCGCCCGGGCGTCCACCACCGCGTCCGGCAGGTGCGCCGCGGGGGCCAGCACCAGCCGCACCCCGCGCTCGCCGGCCACCGCGGTCTTGCCCGCCAGCAGCGCCGCCACGTGCGGGTCCTGCACCTGCTCGGCGATCCGGGCAGCGACCACGGCGTGCGAGCCGGACTGCTCCGAGATGAAGGCCACCGCCTGCTCGTGGCGGCCGAGTTCGAGCAGGCCGAGGAGGGTGTGCATCCGGTTGGCGTGCTCGTGGTCCTGGGCGCGCAGCGCCTCGGTCAGGCTGCGGGTGGTGTCCAGTTCGCGGACCAGCGACTCCAGTTCGGTGCGGTCGCGCAGCGTCACCACCGCGCCCTCGGTGGTGGCCATCCGGTTCACCACCAGCACCCGGTCGTCCCGTACGGCGGGCAGGTCGGCGCCGGTGATCCGCCCGGTCAGTACGTCGGCCAGGCGGCCCGGCGGGAGCACCTCGGCGATCGGGCGGCCGGTGCAGTCCTCGGGCAGGCCGAGCAGCCGGACGGCCTCGTCGTTGGCCAGCCGGATCCGGCCGCGCTCGTCCAGCGCCACCATGCCCTCGCGGATGCCGTGCAGCATCGCCTCGCGCTCGACCAGCAGCGCGGAGATGTCGGCGAGCGCGATGTTGTGGGTGCGGCGCTTGAGCCGGCGGGCCAGGACGAGGGTGGCGACCGTTCCGGCGGCCAGGCCCGCGCCGGCGCACAGCAGGATGCCGGTGAGCATCTTCAGCAGGCGGCGGCGGATCGAGTCGTCGCTGATGCCGACCGACACCTCGCCGACGATCCGGCCGTCCGCCATCCGCAGCGGCACCTTGCCGCGGGCGGTGCGGCCCAGGGTGCCCTCCTGGATCGCGGTGACGCTGCGGCCGCCCAGCGCGGGCTCGGGGTCGGTGCTGACCCGGTGGCCGATCCGGCCCGGGTCGGTGTGCGAGAGGCGGATGCCCTCCAGGTCGGTGACCACGACGAAGCTGGCGCCGGTGGCCAGCCGGATCTGTTCGGCGTTGCGCTGGGCGGTGACGACGTCGCGGGTGTCGGCGGCCCGGGCGATCGTCTCGTCGGTGGCGGTGGCCTGGGCGATGGACAGCGCCCGCTGCATCGCGTCGTGGTCCAGCTCGCTGCTGACCGGGGCCAGGAACAGCCCGGCGGTGACGGCGGTGACACCGAAGGTGACGACGGTCTGGCTCAGCAGGAGCTGGGCGAAGACCCGGCGGGGCCAGTGGGGGAGCTTCATCCGGGCCTCCTCTCGGGGCGGTGCGGGCGGGGGTACCGGAGCCGGGACACCCTATGTTTCCGACGTGTTTCTGTCAGCCCGCGCCCCCGCAGTTGTAGCGGAAGCAAAACGAGCAGAACACCCCTCAACGCGGAGAAGTCGCACTACGCGGAGAAGGCTCCCGCCGGGGCCGGGCCCGCTCCTACCTTTCCGGGGCAAGCACTGACCCGGGAGGAAAGAATGCGTGAGCGAGCGCAGCGAGTGAACCGTCGAGAGGCGCCACCGGTGCGAAGCACCCGCCGAGCGAAGCGAGGTGGGGAATGAGCACCCCGGCGATCGAGCTGACCGGCGCGACGAAACGCTTCCGCACCCCCTCCGGGGCGCTGCACACCGCCGTCCGCGATCTCGATCTGACCGTCGCCCAGGGCGAGTTCGTCGCCGTCGTGGGCCCCACCGGCTGCGGCAAGTCCACCACGCTGACCCTGGTCAGCGGCCTGGAGGAGCCCACCGAGGGCGAGGTCCGGGTGTACGGCGAGCCCGTGCGCGGCATCGACTCCCAGGTCGGGTTCGTCTTCCAGCAGGACGCCGTCTTCCCCTGGCGCACCGTGCTGTCCAACGTCATGGCCGGGCCGCGCTTCCGCGGCGTGCCCGCCGCCGAGGCCAGGGAGCGGGCCCGGGACTGGCTGGGCCGGGTCGGCCTGGCCGCCTTCGAGGACCGCTACCCGCACCAGCTGTCCGGCGGCATGCGCAAGCGCGTCGCGCTCGCCCAGACCTTCGTCAACGACCCGGCCATCCTGCTGATGGACGAGCCGTTCTCGGCGCTGGACGTGCAGACCCGCGCCCTGATGTCCGACCAGCTGCTGGAGCTGTGGGCCGGCACGAGTTCTCCCAGGAACGCAGCCTCGGTCGTCTTCGTCACCCACGACCTGGACGAGGCCATCGCGCTCGCCGACCGGGTCGTCGTGATGACGGCCGGGCCCGCCACCGTCAAGGAGGTCTTCACCGTCGATCTGCCGCGCCCGCGCACCGTGGAGGCCGTCCGGCTGGAACCGAGGTTCGTCGAGCTGTACCGCGAGATCTGGGCCTCGCTCGGCGAAGAGGTGCGCATCACCCGGGAGAGAGGAGCGGGTCGTGCCGCTTGAGACCGCGTCCGAGACCGCCGCGACCGCAGCCGGGAAGCCCCCGGCCGCGGGAACGCGGACCGAGGCCCGCGAACGGGCCGCCCGCAACCGGAAGCTGGCCGTCTACACGGCCCGGGCCGGGGTGCTGGTCGCCTTCCTCGGACTGTGGGAGGTGTGCGCCCGCACCGAGGTCATCGACCCGTTCAACTTCTCGCAGCCGTCGAAGATCTGGGACCAGATCTGGCAGTGGACCGCCCACGGCACCGCCCAGGGCTCGCTCGGCGAGCAGATCGGCTACACCCTGTACGAGGCCCTCAGCGGCTGGGTGATCGGCGTGGTCTGCGGTGTGCTGCTGGGCATCGCGCTCGGCCGGATCCGCTTCCTGGCCGACGTGTTCGGGCCGTACGTCAAGGTGCTCAACGCCATCCCGCGCATCGTGCTCGCCCCGATCTTCCTGATCTGGTTCGGCCTCGGCCCGGCCTCCAAGGTCGCCTCCGCGGTGGTGCTGGTGTTCTTCCCGGTGTTCTTCAACGCCTTCCAGGGCGCCCGCGAGGTGGACCGCAACCTGGTCGCCAACGCCCGCATCCTGGGCGCCGACAACCGCAGGGTCACCCTCCAGGTGATCATCCCCGCCGCCACCACCTGGATCTTCACCAGCCTGCACGTCAGCTTCGGCTTCGCGCTGATCGGCGCGATCGTCGGCGAGTACATCGGTGCCACCAAGGGTCTGGGCCTGCTGGTCGCCGCCGCCCAGGGCACCTTCAACGCGGCCGGGGTGTACGCCGCCATGACCATCCTCGCGGTCGTCGCGCTGGTCACCGAAGGGCTGCTGACCTTCGCCGAGAAGAAGCTGTTCCGCTGGAAGCCCGCCGACGCCGGCGACGGCCGCTGATCGCCCCCCGCCTGCCAGGCCGCTGAACTCCCCCGGTCGGCAAGGCCGCTGAACTCCTGCGGCCTGCCGGGCCGCTGAGCTCCCCCGTCCGTAAGAAGTAGAGAGGCTCTCCCGTGATGCGCAGATCAGCCGTCGCCGCCCTCGCCGCCGTCCTGCTCCTCCCGCTCTCCGCCTGTGCCAACGACGCCGCCGGCTCCGCCCACGGCGCCGCCGCCCCGGCCGGCAGGCAGGTCGACGGGCCCAAGGTCAAGATCATGGTCGGCGGCCTGGACAAGGTCATCTACCTGCCCGCGATGCTCACCCAGCGGCTCGGCTACTTCGCCGACGCCGGCGTCAACGTCGAGCTACTGACCGAGCCGGCCGGCGTCAACGCCACCACGGCACTCCTGGCCGGCGACGTCCAGGGCGCCGTCGGCTTCTACGACCACACCATCGACCTGCAGGCCAAGGGCAAGCACGTCGAGTCCGTGGTGCAGTTCGCCCAGGCCCCCGGCGAGGTCGAACTGGTCTCCGCCAAGCAGGCCGACGCCATCAAGTCCGGCGCCGACTTCAAGGGCAGGAAACTCGGCGTCACCAGCATCGGCTCCTCCACCGACTTCCTCACCAAGTACCTCGCGGTCAAGAACGGAGCCTCCGTCAGCGACTTCAGCCCGATCGCCGTCGGCGCCGGCCAGACCTTCGTCGCCGCCCTCCAGCAGGGCAGCATCGACGCCGGGATGACCACGGACCCGACCGTCGCCAACGTCCTCGACAAGGGCCTCGGCAAGATCCTCTACGACATGCGCACCCCCGAGGGTTCGCGCCAGGCGCTCGGCGGGCTCTACCCGTCGTCCTCGCTGTACATGAGCACCGAATGGGTGGAGAAGAACAAGGACACCACGCAGAAGCTCGCCAACGCCTTCGTGAAGACCCTCAAGTGGATGTCCACCCACACCCCCGAGGAGATCGCCGCGCAGATGCCCGCCGACTACGCCCAGGGCGGGGCCGCGCAGTACGCCGCGGCGATCAAGTCCACCCTGCCGATGTTCACCACCGACGGGGTGATGCCCGCCGACGGGCCGAAGACCGTGCTCGCGGTGCTCGCCGCCTTCCACCCGGACGTCCAGGGCAGGGAGGGGACGATCGACCTGTCCCGGACGTACACCACGGAGTTCGTCGGCAAGGCCACCGGCTGATCCGGCCTGACCCGGCCTGATCCGGCTGGTCGGACCGGTCGGACCGGTCGGACCGGTCCGCCGTCGCGGTCCCGCGCCCACCCCCACGGGCGCGGGGCCGCTACACGCCCCGGACCGACAGCACGTCCATCCGCGACGGCGTCCCCGCCGCCTTGCCGCAGCTCTCCGGCCGCGGCGGCTCGCTCACCGTCTCGATCACGTCCACCTCCCAGGCCCGGCCGTCCCGGTGCATCACCCCCACCAGCCAGCGGCCCTCCCCGTCCGGCCGCTGCGCCACGGTCAGCGCGTCCACCCGGGTCTCGCCGGTCGCCAGCCGCACCGCGTGCTCGGCCGCCTGCCCCGGGCGCTCCCAGCCCGAGCAGCCCCGCGACCACTCCGGCACCATGTGCCCGGCCGCCGTGGCCGCCAGCACCTCCTTGGCGCTCTCCGGCGTCAGCCGCCCGTACGCGTAGCCGTACGGCAGCACCAGCATCGTGGGTGCGAAGCGGTGCCCGCCCAGGTGGGTCACCTCCCACACCTCGCTGTGCCCGGCCGCCGCCAGCTCCGCGGCGAGCGGCCGGCCCAGCAGCGCGCAGCAGCGGTCCCGGCGGCCGTTGGTGCACACCAGCGCCAGCGGGCCGCCGACGTGCTCCGCCCCGAAGCCCGTGTGGTCGCCGACGCCCAGCGCCGCGAAGTCCAGCTCCAGCAGTTCCGCCGGGTCCGCCACCTGTGCGCGGCGCACCCAGCCACGGCCCGGCACCGTATGCGCGACGACCACCCCGTGCCGGGCCGTCGGCAGGCAGTCCGCGTGCCGGCCCGGCCGCCGGATCAGCGCCACCCGCACGCCCGTACCGGCCGCGGCGGCCTCCAGCGCCCGCCCGGTCGCCCGGTCGAGGTGGCTCTCGCCCAGGGCCTTCGCGCCCCACGGGCCGTTCTGCTCCACCAGCAGCCAGGTGGTCGCCACCGCGGCGGTCGCGGCCAGCGGCTCCGCAAGTTCACGCGAAAGGGTCGTACAGGTGCTCATCTAGGCAAGGCTACCCTCAGCGATTCGGCCCGGCCTCGGGGCCCGTGAGAGGCCCGGGCACGCCGGGAACCGGAGCCTCCGGGCACGCCGGAGGGCGGGGCGCCCGCGAACACCCCGCCCTCCTGGCGCCCGGCCCTCCTGGACCTCGGTCACGCCGGGCCGGCGACCACCGCGATCGGAGTCGTCACCGGAGTGCCCGAGCCGTCCCGGCGCGGATCGCGCTCGGGCAGGTCGACCGGAGCGCCCTTGGCGGTGGCGGCCCGGGCCGGGGCGGTACCGACCCAGGCGAACGCCAGGCCGTCCTCACCGCGCAGGAAGCGCTGGCAGCGCACGCCACCGGTCGCCCGGCCCTTGCGCGGGTACTGCTCGAACGGGGTGACCTTCCAGGACGTCTGCTCGACACCCGACAGCGTGCCCGAAGCCGCCGCCACCGAGACCACCACCGCGTCCGCGGCCGGATCCACCGCCGTGAACGACAGCACCCGGGCGCCGTCCGCCAGCTTGATGCCCGCCATGCCACCCGCCGGACGGCCCTGCGGACGGACCTGGCCCGCCGGGTAGCGCAGCAGCTGGGCGTCCGAGGTGACGAAGACCAAGTCCTCCTCGCCGGTGCGCAGTTCGACCGCGCCCACCAGCTCGTCGCCGTCCTTGAGTGCGATCACCTCGAACTCGTCCTTGTTCGCCGGCCACTCCGGCACCACCCGCTTCACCACACCCTGCACGGTGCCCAGCGCCAGCCCCGGCGAGGACTCGTCCAGCGTGGTCAGCGCCAGCACCCGCTCCCCGGCCTCCAGCCGCAGGAACTCGTCCACCGCGGCGCCGCCCGCCAGCGTCGGCGAAGGCGTCGGCGGCAGCGCCGGCAGGTCGATCACCGGCAGCCGCAGCACCCGGCCCGCCGACGTCACCACACCCACGTCGGCCCGCGCCGTCGCCGGCACCGCCGACACGATCACGTCGTGCTTCGCCCGCTTCTCCGACAGCTCGAACGGCTCACCGTCCGCCGTACGCGCCAGCAGCCCCGTCGAGGACAGCAGCACCCGGCACGGGTCGTCCGCCACCTCCAGCGGCACCGACAGCGCCGCCGACGGAGCCGCCCCGGCCTCCAGCAGCACCGTCCGCCGCTCCGTCCCGAACTGCTTCGACACGGCACCCAGTTCGGACGACACCACGCTGCGCAGCTTGCTGTCCGACTCCAGGATCTCGGTCAGCTCCGCGATCTCCGAGGTCAGCTTCGCCTTCTCCTGCTCCAGCTCCACCCGGTCGAACCTGGTCAGCCGGCGCAGCGGGGTGTCCAGGATGTACCCGGTCTGCGTCTCCGACAGCGAGAAGCGCTCCATCAGGCGCTCCTTCGCCTGCTGGGCGTTGTCACTCGACCGGATGATCGCGATGACCTCGTCGATGTCGACCAGGGCCACCAGCAGACCCTCGACCAGGTGCAGCCGCTCCTCGCGCTTGCGACGGCGGAAGTCGCTGCGCCGGCGCACCACGGTGAACCGGTGGTCGACGTAGACCTCCAGCAGCTCCTTCAGACCCAGCGTCAGCGGCTGCCCGTCCACCAGCGCCACGTTGTTGATGCCGAAGGTCTCCTCCATCGGCGTCAGCTTGTAGAGCTGCTCCAGCAGCGCCTCCGGCACGAAGCCGTTCTTCACCTCGATCACCAGCCGCAGCCCGTGCTCGCGGTCGGTCAGGTCCTTGACGTCCGCGATGCCCTGCAGCTTCTTCGCGTTGACCAGGTCCTTGATCTTCGAGATGACCTTCTCCGGGCCGACGTTGTACGGCAGCTCGGTCACCACGATGCCCTTGCGGCGCGCCGTCACCGACTCCACCGTCGCCGTCGCCCGGATCTTGAACGTGCCGCGGCCCGACTCGTACGCGTCCCGGATCCCCGACAGGCCCACGATCCGGCCGCCCGTCGGCAGGTCCGGACCGGGCACGAACCGCATCAGCGTGTCCAGGTCAGCGCTCGGGTGCTTGATCAGGTGCCGGGCCGCCGCCACCACCTCGGACAGGTTGTGCGGCGGCATGTTCGTCGCCATGCCCACCGCGATGCCCGTCGCGCCGTTCACCAGCAGATTAGGGAAAGCAGCCGGCAGCGCCAGGGGCTCCTGCTCGCTGCCGTCGTAGTTCGGCCCGAAGTCGACGGTGTCCTCGTGGATCGACTCCACCATCGCCATCGAGGCCGCCGTCAGCCGCGACTCCGTGTAGCGCATCGCCGCCGGCGGGTCGTCGTTGCCCAGCGAACCGAAGTTGCCGTGCCCGTCGATCAGCGGCAGCCGCATCGAGAACGGCTGCGCCATGCGCACCACCGAGTCGTAGATCGACGCGTCACCGTGCGGGTGCAGCCGACCCATCACCTCGCCCACCACACGGGCGCACTTCACGTGCGCGCGGTCCGGGCGCAGGCCCATCTCGTTGGCCTGGTACAGGATCCGGCGGTGCACCGGCTTCAGACCGTCCCGCGCGTCCGGCAGCGCACGCGAGTAGATCACCGAGTAGGCGTACTCCAGGAAGGAGCCCTGCATCTCGTCCACGACGTCGACATCGAGGATCCGCTCCTCGAAGTCTCCGGGCGGCGGGGTCTGCGAACTGCGGCGGGCCATCGCGGCGGGGCTCCCTTACGTGTCGCTGGCTGTGTCGTCGGTCGGTCGTCGGCCGTCGGTCGAATCGTCGGACGGACGTCGCCGTCCTGCTGCGCCGTCCTGCCGCCGCGACCCGTCAACCGGGCGCGGTCGACAGGGCACGGCGCCCCCATTGTGGACCCTCGCGCCGACACTCCCGGTCAGCGGCCCTCTTCCGCCCCTGGCGAACGCCGCTTCCGCGCGGGCACGAACACGCCTCCCGCGCGTTGCACCACAATGGGGGACGCCACACGAACCCCGACATCGACGACGGGAAGGACCCGAGCGCATGGCCAACCCGGCCCCCGCCTCCAGCCGAGGCATCGCCATCACCGAGCACCGCCTGGCCAACGGCCTGCGCGTCGTCCTCTCCGAGGACCGCCTCACCCCGGTCGCCGCCGTCTGCCTCTGGTACGACGTGGGCTCCCGCCACGAGGTCAAGGGCCGCACCGGCCTGGCCCACCTCTTCGAGCACCTGATGTTCCAGGGCTCCGCCAACGTCTCCAACAACGGGCACTTCGAACTCGTCCAGGGCGCCGGCGGATCGCTCAACGGCACCACCAGCTTCGAGCGCACCAACTACTACGAGACCATGCCCGCCCACCAGCTGGAGCTCGCCCTCTGGCTGGAGGCCGACCGGATGGGCTCCCTGCTCGCCGCCCTCGACGAGACGTCCATGGAGAACCAGCGCGCCGTCGTCAAGAACGAACGCCGCCAGCGCTACGACAACGTCCCGTACGGCACCGCCTTCGAGAAGCTCACCGCGCTCTCCTTCCCCGACGGCCACCCGTACCACCACACCCCCATCGGCTCCATGGCCGACCTCGACGCCGCGACCCTCGACGACGCCCGCGCGTTCTTCCGCACCTACTACGCGCCCAACAACGCCGTGCTGTCCATCGTCGGCGACATCGACCCCGAGCAGACCATCGCCTGGGTCGAGAAGTACTTCGGCTCCATCCCCGCCCACGACGGCAAGCAGCCCCCGCGCTCCGGCGAACTCCCCGACACCATCGGCCGCGAACTCCGCCAGAACCTCACCGAGGACGTCCCCTCCCGCGCCCTGATGGCCGCCTACCGCCTGCCCCAGGACGGCACCCGCGAGGCCGACGCCGCCGACCTCGCCCTCACCATCCTCGGGAGCGGCGAGTCCAGCCGCCTCTACAACCGGCTCGTCCGCCGTGACCGCACCGCCGTCGCCGCCGGCTTCGGCCTGCTGCGCCTCGCCGGCGCCCCCAGCCTCGGCTGGCTCGACGTCAAGACCTCCGGCGACGCCACCATCGCGCAGATCGACGCCGCCGTCGACGAGGAACTCGCCCGCTTCGCCGCCGAGGGCCCGACCGCCGAGGAACTGGAGCGCGCCCAGGCCCAGATCGAGCGCGAGTGGCTCGACCGGCTCACCACCGTCGCCGGCCGCGCCGACGAACTCTGCCGCTACGCCGTCCTGTTCGGCGACCCCAAGCTGCTGAACGAGGCCCTCCCCAAGGTGCTCGACGTCACGGCCGAAGAGGTCCAGGCCGTCGCCAAGGCCCGACTCCACCCCGAAAACCGGGCCGTCCTCGTCTACGAGCCGACCGCGACCGCCGCCGACGCTTCCGACGCCGCTTCCGAAGAGAAGGGTGCCGCCGAATGAGCACCGACTACGTCCCCGCGATGACCTTCCACCCCCAGCCCCGGCCCGGCACCCCCGGACCGTGGGCGTTCCCCGCCCCCGAGCGCGCCGCCCTCGGCAACGGCATCACCGTCCTGCACTGCCACCGGCCCGGCCAGCAGCTGGTCGCCGTCGAGGTCCTCCTCGACGCCCCGCTCGCCGCCGAACCCCAGGGCCTCGACGGCATCGCCGCCATCCTCGCCCGCGCCCTCAGCGAGGGCACCGACACCCTCACCGCCGAGGAGTTCGCCGGCGAGCTCGAACGCGCCGGCGCCACCCTCGACGCCCACGCCGACCACCCCTGCATCCGGGTCGCCCTGGAGGTCCCCGCCTCCCGGCTCCAGCGCGGCCTCTCCCTCCTCGCCGACGCCCTGCGCGCCCCCGCCCTCCCCGCCGAGGAGATCGAGCGCCTCGTCGCCAACCGCCTCGACGAGATCGTCCACGAGCAGGCCAACCCCGCCCGGCGCGCCGCCAAGGCCCTCTACGCCGAGCTCTTCGACGCCGCGGACCGCCTCTCCCGGCCCCGCAGCGGCACCGCCGACACCGTCAAGTCGATCGACCGTGCCGCCGTCAAGGCCTTCTACGACGCCCACGTGCGCCCCGGCACCACCACCGTCGTGGTGGTCGGCGACCTCACCGGCGTCGACCTGCCCGCCCTGCTGGAGAGCACCCTCGGCACCTGGACCGGCTCCGCCGCCGAGCCCTCCGTCCACGCCCCCGTCACCGGCGACGACCGCGGCCGCGTCGTCATCGTCGACCGGCCCGGCTCCGTCCAGACCCAGCTGCTGATCGGCCGGATCGGCCCCGACCGCCACGACCCGGTCTGGGCCGCCCAGATCCTCGGCACCTACTGCCTCGGCGGCACCCTCACCTCCCGCCTCGACCGCGTCCTGCGCGAGGAGAAGGGCTACACCTACGGCGTCCGCGCCTTCGCCCAGCCGCTGCGCTCCGCCGCCGACGGCAGCGGTCGCTCGCTGCTCGCCATCAGCGGCTCGGTGGACACCGCCTCCACCGCCCCGGCCCTGGACGACACCTGGAAGATCCTGCGCACCCTGGCCGCCGAGGGCCTCACCGACGCCGAGCGCGACGAGGCCGTGCAGTTCCTGGTCGGCGTCGCACCGCTGAAGTACGAGACCGCGGGTTCGGTCGCCGGGACCCTGGCCGACCAGGTCGAGCAGCACCTCCCGGACGACTACCAGGCCGAGGTCTACCGGCAGCTCGCCGAACTGCCCACCGCCGCGGCCACCGAGGCCGTGGTCGCGGCCTTTCCGCCGGACCGCCTGGTCACCGTCCTGGTCGGCGACGCCGCCGAGATCGAGGCGGACGTCCGGGCGCTCGGGATCGGTGAGGTCACCGTCATCAGCTGACGCCTGTCGCCGTCGTCGTCCGGCCCGGTGGAGCGCCTTCGCTCCGCCGGGCCGGACGTGTTCTTAAATCCGTTGCGGGCCCTGGTGGTTCCGTGGATAGATGTTCCCCGACGCACAGCACGTGCGAACTGCGGACTGCGACGAACGAAGGGAGGCGGTCACCATGCGGGTCGAGCGAGAGATACGACGACGCTCCCCAAGGCCGTTCCTCCCCGGTTCCGCTCCGGCTGCCTGAGCGCAGCCCTTCCCCAGAACTTCCCCGAGCCGCGCCGGGATCGGCATTCGCGCGGCATCCCTTTTCCGTGAACCACCCGACCCATGGAGGTCGTTCGACCATGACGTACACCGAAGTGCCCGGAGTCCGGGTGCCGATCCGGATGTGGACCGACCCGGCCACGGTCGAGGGCGCGGCCCTCCAGCAGCTGCGCAACATCAGCTCGCTGCCCTGGCTGCACGGTCTCGCCGTGATGCCCGACGTCCACCTGGGCAAGGGCGCGACCGTCGGCTCCGTCATCGCGATGAAGGACGCGGTCTGCCCGGCGGCCGTCGGCGTCGACATCGGCTGCGGGATGAGCGCGGTGAAGACCTCGCTGACCGCCAAGGACCTCCCGGACGACCTCTCCGGCCTGCGCAACGAGATCGAACAGGCCATCCCGGTCGGCCGCGGCCTCCACACCGACCCGGTCGACCCGACCAAGCTGCACGGCTTCCGCGCGGCGGGCTGGGACGACTTCTGGCAGCGCTTCGAGGGGGTGGCGGACGAGGTCAAGTGGCGCCGTGAAAAGGCCATGCAGCAGATGGGCACGCTCGGCGGGGGGAATCACCATGCGGAAATATGTTTGGATGATGATGGAAATGTCTGGCTGACGCTGCACTCCGGATCGCGTGGAATCGGCAAGGAATTGGCCGACCATCACATGGGTTTGGCTCGCTCGCTGTCTCACAACCAGGGGCTGGTCGACCGCGATCTGGCGGTCTTTCTCGCGAAGACCCCGGAGATGGCCGCTTACCGCCAGGACCTCTTCTGGGCACAGGAGTACGCGCTCTACAACCGTTCGATCATGATGGCGCTCCTCAAGGACGTCGTTCGTCGAGAGTTCCCCAAGGCGAAGGTCGCGTTCGAGGACGAGATCAGCTGCCACCACAACTACGTGGCGGAGGAGCGGTACGACGGCCTGGACCTGCTGGTGACCCGCAAGGGTGCGATTCGGGCCCGGGTCGGCGACTACGGCATCATCCCGGGGTCCATGGCCACCGGCTCCTACATCGTCCGCGGTCTGGGCAACGAGGCGTCGTTCAACTCGGCTTCGCACGGTGCCGGCCGGAAGATGAGCCGCAATGCCGCGAAGAAGCGTTTCACCACGCGGGACTTGATCGAGCAGACCAAGGGCGTCGAATGCCGCAAGGACAGCGGTGTTGTGGATGAGATCCCGGGCGCCTACAAGTCCATCGAGAAGGTGATGGCCCAGCAGACCGACTTGGTCGAGCCGGTCGCCCACCTCATGCAGGTGGTCTGCGTGAAGGGCTGAAACGAGACGGCCCCCGACATCGTCGGGGGCCGTCATCAGCGCTGTGGAAAGACTCGTGGACGTTTGGGACCGACGAGTCGCCAGTGCCGGGCCTCGCAACTCTTGAGTGTTCGGCCAAGTTGTTCGGATGCTCGCTCCATGCTCGCTGCGGTGAGGACCACTTCGTCCTCCTCAGGATTCCAACTGCGCCGTGGGGCGGCGAATCCCATGCCCGGTGGGCGAGCCCGGGTGCGGGCCAGATCAGCGCCGGCCACCTTCCGGGGCAAGGCCAGGCAGCCCGGGTAGTAGAGGTCGGCAGCCAGGGCCACGCCGGCCTCTATGAGGAAGAGGATGTTGTAGATGTCGTCGCGCTTGTTCCGGGTGAGCCTGCGGCGTGCGCCGCAGAGTCGTTCTGCGTAGTCGACGGTGAACATCGCCAAGGCATCGCTCTTGGTAGTCAGGCTCACGAAGGGCAGGTCCTGCGAGGTGCGGCCGACCGACCCATCCGCATCGATCAGGCCCCGCAGGTAGTCGCGCTCGGAGAACGGGACACGCGGGGGCGTGATGATCTCGGACTTCCGTCCCACCGGCAGGCCGAGCGCCTGTAGTTCCTCTCGGAACTCCCGGGCGCAGACGGTCCACATCACCGACGTGTGGTCCTCTTTGAAGTTCGTCGTGCGCGTCCGGTGGCCGATGGTGCTGTTGAACGGGCAGAGTCGCTGGAACTCCTCCAGGATCTGGGCGTCCCGCGCGGAGAGTTCCACCGAGAGCCGTCCGCGGTTGCGGGACTGCTCGGTGAGGTGTCCGTCCGCCTGGAGGAAGGCGAACATGTAGGCGTGCTCGGGTCGTTCGAGGTCGAAGAACGTCATGCCCCGAGCATCAGATCGGTACGCCGTTCGAGAGGGTGGAACGATCCACGGTTCGCTCAATGGTGTGGATGCGATCGAATCCGCGACCAGAAGCGCCCGGCAGTGCTAGGCACTGCCGGGCGCTTCGTGTGCGCTGCGAGGGTCAGGCGGCGGCGGGGAGCTCGTCGAGGCCTTCGGCGACGAGCTTGGCGAGGCGGTCGAGGGCGTCGTCGGCGCCGGGGGCGTCGGAGGCCAGGATGACCTCCTCGCCGCCCTGGGCGCCCAGGCCGAGGAGGCCGAGCATGGAGGCGGCGTTGACCGGGGTGCCGCCGGGCTTGGCGATGGTGATCGGCACGCCGGTGGCCGTGACGGCCCGGACGAAGACGGAGGCGGGACGGGCGTGCAGGCCCTCGGCCCAACCGATGGTGACGCGGCGCTCAGCCATGAGACGTGCCTTTCCGGTGAAGCTGGTCACGGCCGTGCTCGGGGGAGCGGGGGAAACGGCCGTGTTGTCTAGACCAGTGTCGCACGCAGGCAACCCCTTCTACGCCTGGCGTTCGGGACTTGTGATTGTTTCTTTTCGGGGCATAAGGCCCGGCCAGTGGCGCTGTCCACCCTGCCGTGAGCACGCGCCCGGCGCCATTCGGCCCGCCGCCGGATAACCTGACGAATGTGGAAGACCCCGCGGTGGCGAACCCCGCGCAACCCGACTATCCGCAGCACTGGGAAGCCGACGTCCTGCTGCGCGACGGCGGCACGGCCCGGATCCGGCCGATCACTCCCGATGACGGCGGGAGGCTGGTCGAGTTCTACGAGCAGGTCTCGGACCAGTCGAAGTACTTCCGCTTCTTCGCCCCCTACCCGCGGCTGTCCGACAAGGACGTCCGGCGCTTCACCCACCACGACTTCGTGAACCGGGTCGGCCTCGCCGTGGTGGTCCGGGACCACTTCATCGCCACCGTGCGCTACGACCGGATCGACGCCGAGGGCCGCCCCTCCGAACACGGCACGGACGCCGAGGTCGCCTTCCTGGTCCAGGACGCCCACCAGGGCCGCGGGGTCGCCTCCGCCCTCCTGGAGCACATCGCCGCGGTGGCCCAGGAGCGCGGCATCCGCCGCTTCCAGGCCGAGGTGCTGCCGGAGAACCGCAAGATGGTGAAGGTCTTCACCGACGCCGGCTACACCCAGCGCCGCAGCTTCGCCGACGGCGTCGTGCACCTGGAGTTCGACCTCGAACAGACCGACCGCTCGCTCGCCGTGATGCGCGCCCGCGAGCACCGCGCCGAGGCCCGCTCGGTGCAGCGGCTGCTGACCCCGCGCTCGGTGGCGGTGATCGGCGTCTCCCGCAACCCGCAGACCGTCGGCCGGGCCCTCCTGCGCGACCTGCTCGGCAGCTTCGACACCGAGTTCGAGAGCCGGTACGACCCCAAGCGCGCCCCGCGCGCCGTCTACGCGGTGAACCGCAGCGCCCCGCCGGGCACCGAGCTGGACGGCATCCCGGTGCACCGTTCGATTCTGGACATTCCCGGGCCGGTCGACCTCGCGGTGATCGCCGTCCCCGAGAGCGCCGTCCCGGCGACCGTCGCCGAGTGCGGCGCGCACGGCGTGCGGGGCCTGGTGGTGGTCACCGCCGGCTACGCGGAGACCGGTCCGGAGGGCCGCGACCGCCAGCGCGCCCTGGTCCGCCAGGCCCGCGCGGCGGGGATGCGGGTGATCGGCCCGAACGCCTTCGGCCTGATCAACACCGACCCCGACCACCCGCTGAACGCCTCGCTCGCCCCCCATCTGCCCGACCGCGGCGGCTTCGGGATCTTCTGCCAGTCCGGGGCGATCGGCGTGGCCCTGCTGGAGTCCGTCCACCGGCGCGGCCTCGGCGTCTCCTCCTTCGCCTCGGTCGGCAACCGCTCGGACGTCTCCGGCAACGACTTCCTGCAGTACTGGGCCGAGGACGACGCCACCGAGGTGGTGCTGCTCTACCTGGAGTCCTTCGGCAACCCCCGCAAGTTCACCCGGATCGCCCGCCGGCTGGCCGCCGCCAAGCCGGTGGTGGTGGTCAAGGGTGCCCGGCACACCGGCAGCCTGCCGCCCGGACACGCCGTCCCGGCCACCGCCACCGGCCTGCGCGACGCCACCGTCGACGCGCTGTTCGAACAGGCCGGGGTGACCAGGGTGGCGACCATCACCGAGCTGTTCGACACCGGCGAGCTGCTCGCCCAGCAGCCGCTGCCGCCCGGCGACCGGGTCGCCGTGGTCGGCAACTCCGACTCGCTCGGCCTGCTCACGTACGACGCCTGCCTCAGCGCCGGGCTGCGCCCGTGCACGCCCGTCGACCTCACCACCGCCGCCACCGGCGAGAACTTCCGGATCGCCCTGGACGTCGCGCTCAGCAACCCCGCCGTGGACGCGGTGATCGCCGTCGCCATCCCGCCGATCGGCACCTCCGCCCACGCCTTCATGGGCGGCCGGTTGGCCGGCCCGGACGACCCGGAGATGGGCTCGGACGACCCGGAGATCGCCACCGCCCTGCTCGAAGCCGGCGAGCGCGCACGGGAGTTGGGCAAGCCCCTGGTGCTGGCCCACCTGGCCCTGACCGATCTGCCGACCCGGCTGCGTCCCGGCGGCATCCCGGCCTACGCGGCGCCCGAGCGCGCCGTGCGCGCCCTCGCGCACGCCGTGCACTACGCGCAGTGGCGCCGCCGCACCGCCGAGGCGGAGGAGACGGCGCGCGTCCCCGAGCTGGACCGGATCGACGAGCCCGGCGCCCGCGCCCTGGTGGAGGCGGCGCTGAGCACCCGGGCCGCGGTCGCCGCGCGCACCCAGCCCGGCGGCGCCCGGATCACCCTGCCGGACACCGCGGCCCGGGCCCTGCTGGCCCGCTACGGCATCGACGTCTCGCCCACGTTGCCCGCGCCGGACGAGGAGGCCGCCGTCCGGGCCGCCGAGCAGCTCGGCTACCCGGTGGCCCTGAAGGCGACCGCCCCGCACCTGCGCCACCGCCCCGACCTGGGCAGCGTTCGGCTGGACCTCACCGGCGAGCCGGGCCTGCGCCGGGCCCACCGCGAACTGGACGCCCTGCTCGGCGGCGCGGCCGGCGCCCGGCTGGTGGTGCAGCGGCTGGCCCCGCGCGGGGTGGACACCGTGATCGGCGCCACGGTCGACCCGGCCGTCGGCGCGATCCTCTCCTTCGGTCTGGCCGGTGCCCCGGCCGAACTGCTCGGCGACGTGGCCCACAGGCTCGTCCCGGCGACCGACCAGGACGTCGCCGGACTGATCCGCGAGGTGCGGGCGGCGCCGCTGCTGTTCGGCTGGCGCGGAGCCGAGGCGGTGGACACCGGCGCCCTGGAGGAATTGCTGCTTCGGGTGTCGCAGCTCGTGGACGACGTCCCGGAGATCGCCTCGGTGGACCTCGAACCGGTGGTCGTGGCCCCGTACGGACTGGCGATCCTGGGGGCGCGGGTGCGGGTCGCACCGCTGCCCGTCCGCAGCGATCTGGGCCCGCGCGCGATGAGCACGCTGTAACCTTCCTTGGTTGCGCCTGCCCGTTGGCGCTGATGTCCGAAGCTCGGCGCCGTGCCGCCCGCTTCGTCGGCGGACCATGCCAGGATGGAGTTATGGCGAAGACCGGTACCACCACCACTCAGGACCTGCGCTCGGCGATCGAGCGCAGCGGCTACTACCCGGCCCTGGTGTCCGAGGCGGTGGAGTCCGCGGTGGGTCCGGAGCCGATCAGCTCCTACCTGGTGCACCAGGAGACGACCTTCGACTCCAACGAGGTGCGCCGGCACGTGACGGTGCTGGTGCTGACCCCTACCCGCTTCGTGGTGAGCCACACCGACGAGCAGTCCGGTGACGCGGGCAGCCCCGCGGTGCCCTTCGCGACGACCTCGACGGAGAGCGTCCGGCTGGACCGGATCGGCTCGGTCGTGCTGAGCCGGATGGTGGCGAACCCGGAGACGTACACGCCCGGCACCCTGCCGCGCGAGGTGGTATTGACGATCGGCTGGGGCGCGGTTCAGCGCCTCGACCTGGAGCCGGCCGGCTGCTCGGACCCGAACTGTGAGGCGGACCACGGCTACACCGGCTCGGCGACGGCCGACGACCTCTCGCTGCGGGTGAGCGAGGCCGGTGACGGCCCGGAGACGGTGGCCCAGGCGCTGGTGTTCGCCCGGGCGCTGTCCGACGCGACGATCGACAACGGCCCGCGGGTCTGAGCCCGGGCCGCACCCGGCCGTTTCCGTCCGCGCCCCCGCCCGCGTTTCCGACCGCTACGAATCCGGTTCCATGTCCTTCGCACCCTCCGACGGCTACGACGCCTTCGAGATCCTCGACCCGGCCGCCGCCCCCGCACCCCCGTACGGCAGCGGCTCGCTCTGCGACCTGCTGCCCTCGGTCGCGGCGGGCATGGGCGTCCCCGGGTTCACCGCGACGCTGCCGATCGCCCCGGCCGACCGGGCGGTGGTGTTCCTGGTGGACGGCCTGGGCTGGGAGCTGCTGCTGCGCCACCCCGAGTACGCGCCGTTCCTGTCCTCGCTGGCCGGGAGCTCGATGGGCGGCACCGGCCGTCCGCTGACGGCGGGCTTCCCGTCCACCACCGCGACCTCACTGGCCTCGGTCGGCACCGGCACGCCGCCGGGCCTGCACGGCCTGGCCGGTTACACGGTGGCGGTGCCGGGCGCCGACTACCTGATGAACCAGCTGCGCTGGCAGCCGCACACCGACCCGCAGGCCTGGCAGCCGTACCCGACGGTCTTCGAGCAGACCCACCGGGCCGGGGTGGCGACGGCCCAGGTGTCCTCCCCGCTGTTCGCCCAGACCCCGCTGACCAGGGTGGCGCTGTCCGGCGGCAGCTTCCTGGGCCGGACCACCGGCGAGGAGCGGATGGACCTGGCCGCCTCCTGGCTGGCCGAGCACGACCGGGCGCTGGTGTACACGTACGTCAGTGAGCTGGACGGTGCGGGCCACCGGTTCGGGGTGGACTCCGACGAGTGGCGGATGACGCTGGACGCGGTGGACCGGCTGGCCCGCCGGCTGGCCGAGCAGCTGCCGCCGCGCTCGGCGATGTACGTGACCGCGGACCACGGCATGATCGACATCGCCCCCGAGGACCGGATCGACTTCGACGAGGACTGGGAGCTCGGCGCAGGAGTCGCCCTGCTCGGCGGCGAGGGCCGGGCCCGGCACGTGTACGCCGTGCCGGGTGCCGCGGCCGACGTGCACACGGTCTGGAGCGAGGTGCTGGGCGACCGGATGTGGGTGGCCACTCGCGACGAGGCGATCGCGGCGGGCTGGTTCGGCCCGACCGTCGACGAGCGGGTGTACCACCGGATCGGCGACGTGGTCGCCGCGGCACGCGACGACATCGCGATCACCGCCTCCCGCAACGAGCCCGGCGAGTCCGCGATGATCGGGCTGCACGGCTCGATGACCCCGGTCGAGCAGTTCGTGCCGCTGCTCGAAGTCCGGGGCTGAGCCGGACCCTTGACCTCTTGTGCCCGAACCCCCTTGACGTGAAAGGCCTTTGCTCCACCCATGGCTGAACTGGTGTTCTTCTCGGGCACGATGGACTGCGGCAAGTCGACGCTGGCGCTGCAGATGGACCACAACCACACCGCGCGCGGTCGGCAGGGCGTCATCCTGACCCGCAACGACCGGGCCGGCGCGGCCACCATCTCCAGCCGGCTGGGCCTGCGGGCCGACGCGGTCGAGGTGACGGACGACTTCGACTTCCACGCGCACGTGGTGCACCGGCTCTCGGCCGGTGGACGGGTGGACTACCTGATCTGCGACGAGGCCCAGTTCTTCGCCGCCGAGCAGGTCGACCAGCTGGCCCGGGTGGTGGACGAGCTGGACATCGACGTCTACACCTTCGGCATCACCACCGACTTCCGCACCCGGCTGTTCCCGGGTTCGCAGCGGCTGATCGAGCTGGCCGACCGGGTGGAGGTGCTGCAGGTCGAGGCGCTGTGCTGGTGCGGCGCGCGGGCGACCCACAACGCCCGTACGGTCGGCGGGGTGATGGTGGTCGAGGGCGCCCAGGTGGTGATCGGCGACATCTCGGTGAGCGAGGACGAGATCGGCTACGAGGTGCTGTGCCGCCGCCACCACCGCCGCCGGCTGACCGCCGCGACCGCGCGCGCCTCGGTGCTCTCCCCGGACGTGCTGCCCTTCGAGGACCAGCAGGCGTAGGGCCCGTCCGCACGAGCACGGGCCCTGTCGTCCGAAGCGGTTGCTAGACCGAGGCTTCGAGCACCGAGAAGTGCCCGCCCTGCGGGTCGGCCAGCCGGGCGGCGCGGCCGCGGGCGGTGTCGTGCGGTCCGACCAGGACGCGGCCGCCGAGTTCGACGGCGTGACGAGCGGTCAGCGCGGCGTCCCGGACCGCGAAGTGGGTGCGCCAGCGCGGCGGGTGGCCGCGCAGGTCGGCGTGGTGGCGGATGCCCGCGACCGGGTGCCCGTGCACCAGCAGGGCGGAGCCGCCGACGGCGGGCCGCACCGGCCGGTCGAGCACGGAGCCGTAGAAGGTGGCGGCGCCGTCGGCGTCAGGGGTGAGCAGTTCGGCCCAGGCGGGACTGCCGGGTTCCGTCCCGGCCTCCCGGCCGGGGTGCTCCTCCCCCTGCCAGAGGCCGAAGACGGCGCCGGAGACGTCGGAGGCGATGGCCATCCGCCCGGCCCGCTCGGCCTGCAGCGGCCCGACTGCGACGGTTCCGCCGCACTCGCGCACCAGTTGGGTGGTGCGGTCGGCGTCGTCCACGGCGAAGTAGGTGGTCCACTGCACCGGGAAGCCGGTGGCGGTGGAGACGCCGAGACCGGCGACGGGTGCGCCGTCGAGCTCGGCCCGGACGTAGGCGCCGAGTTGGCCGGGCCCGGGGGAGTACGTCCAGCCGAGCAGTTCGCCGTAGAAGGCGCGGGCGCCGGGCAGGTCGTGGGTCAGCAGGCTGACCCAGCAGGGCGTGCCCTGGGCCAGTCGGAGTTCCACCGCGGGCAATGCGGGCCTCCTCACGGGTGGTTGGCGCACGGCAATCCGTGGGCGCGAGGGTGATGCTTCCACTCTGGGGCGCGCCCAACCCTCGACCCGCGCGGAAAGTCCGGCAAAGAGCGCACAAAGAGCGGTGGTTCGGGCGTGTCCTGCGGATCCCTGCCCGGGCCTTACCCCCCCCGGGTGCGCGCGCCAAGCCCCCGCGGCGGGCGGGGGCGGAAAGGGCCGGGAT